>JBAYVY010000364.1:0-3099 GCA_041674345.1 Phycisphaeraceae bacterium
CCGATGTCGTCAACCGTCAGCGTCAGATCGACGCCTCCTACGCCGAGGCCGCCAAACGCATCGACCAACTCGACGTCCTTCAAAAATCCAAACGCGATCTGCTCCGCAAGGCGCAGGTCACCGCCACGCTCATCGAGCCGGTGCCTCGTTCCAATCTCCTGGCGGAACTGATTAACCGGATGCCCGCCTCGCTGTCCCTGCTGGAGTTTGAACTGGACAGCAAAAAAGTCATCGCCCCCGCCCCCGGAACCCCCGGAAGTACGTCCGGCTCGGCGCTATCGGCCGCCGCGAATGCCGCCGCGGCAAAAAGCGGCAAAAAATCCGCCGACGACGGATCGATCATCACCATTCCCCGCTACGAAGTGAAAATGCACCTGATCGGCGTGGCACCCACCGACATCCAGGTCGCCCAGTACCTCGCCTCGCTCTCGCGTTGCCCGTTGCTCAGCGACGCCAATCTCGTCTATTCCGAAGAAACCCGCATCGACGATCTGTCCATGCGAAAGTTCCGCATCGACCTGACGCTCGATCCCGACGCCGATGTGCGAACCGTCCAGCCGTTGCGTGTCGATCGCGCCCTCCCGGCCGCGCCGGTCGCCGAGGCCTCCGTCCCCGTGAATAAGGACTGAACACCATGCGATTCGGACTGCGTGAAATTCTGTTTTTCGCCGTGCTGCTGGGTCTTCCCGTCGCGGCCTACTTCTTCGTGTTCCAGCCGGTCAATCTCCAGATCGACCAGGTTCACCGGGAAAACGCGACCAAACAGGCCAAGCTCGACAAACTCGAAGTCGCCCGGCACATCGAAAATGTCGGCAACGAAATCAAAAAACTCGACCAGTCCATCCAACTCTTCGAGGCCAAACTCCCCGCGGAAAAAGAAACCGAAGTCATCCTCAGGGAAGTCTGGCAACTGGCGGCACAGCACGGCCTTCGCCCCAAGAGCGTCCGCACCGACAAGTCCATCCAGAACACGCTTTACAGCGAACTGCCGATCAAGATGGAAATTCTCGGCGATTTCGACGGGTTTTACAGCTTCCTGCTCGATCTGGAAAAACTCAGCCGCATCACCCGCATCCCCGACCTGACGCTGAAAAAAATGCGCGATACCGAAGGACATATGACCGCCACGTTCACCCTCAGCATCTTCTTCGAACCCCGGCAGGCCGGTCACAAAGACAAAGATACTCCCAAGGCGTGAGGCAACACCATGAGCAATCACTTCGCCAAACAACCACTCGACAAGACCGGCAAACCCGCCCGGCCCGACCGCGACCCCGCCTCGCCGCCCGCCGAATCCGCCATGCCCTGGGTGACCGACCAGGCCCTGGATACGCGCCTCGGCCTGGACGCCTCGCACGGCGACGCGCCGGCGAAAAAGCGCGTCAGCCAGGGCGTTCTCCTCCTGCTGGCCGTGCTGGTCATCGCCGGGGCTGCGCTGTTCGTTATGCGAAAGACCGGCCAGGCGCGCGTCGATAGCTCCGCCAACTCCGTCGAAAAACAAATCGAAGCCGCCCTGGCCCAACTCACCGGCCAACCGATGACAACTTCCGGGAGCGCTTCCGGGGGCGGGTCCGCTTCCGGGGGGGAGATGTTGCTTGCCGACACCGATCAGGTGATCGCGCGTTTCGCCGATGACCCCACGGCGCGGCAGATCGACCTGGAACACGTTCGGAAAAATCCGTTCATGCTCACCGTCGCCACGCGTCCCGTCGCCAACGACCCCCAGGCCGTGCCGGTCGTCAACATGGATGATCGCGTCAAACAACAGCAGCTTCAGCAGCTTCGCGCCGAACTGGACAAGCTCACCTTGCAGACCGTCATGGAGGGTCGGACCCCCCTGGCGGTCATCAGCAACAAGGTCGTCCGCACCGGCGATCTGATCGGCGGATTCCGCGTGGTGTCCATCGAACCCCGCGCCGTCACCCTCACCGCCGCCGGCAACACCTACCAACTGACCATGCAACAACCCAACCTCGGACAACCGTAATGTGCGATAAGCGACTAGCGACTAGCGATGAGCGATGAGTAAAAAACGATGACCCCAGCGCAATCCATCACCGAACCGCGGCTTTCGACGCCGCCCCCGGAAGGGCCGGCCGATGTCGGCTCGTTTCTGCTGCGCGAATCGGTGATCGACGCCGCCCAACTCACGCAGGCGCGCAAGGTCCAGAAGCAGACGCCGGGCAAAACCCTCGGCGCGATTCTGATGGAAATGGGCGTCGATGAAGCCGCCGTCCAGCGCGCCGGCGCCGAACTGGTCGGCCTGCCCTTCGAGCGCATCACCCCGCAGGACATCGACGAACGCTTCCTCCATAAACTCGGACAGGACTATTGCAAGGCCCACGGCGTGGTCGCGCTGCGCGAAGTCGGCACGCGCGTCGTCGTCGGCGTGGTCGATCCGCACAACCTGTTCATGCTCGACGAGGTTCGCCGAAAACTCCACCGCACCATCAAGATCGTACTCGTCACCGCCGGCGATCTGGCCGCCGCGCTCGAGGCCTTCACGCAGGAGGAAGTCGCCGACAACGCCGTCGATGACATCATCAAGGACATCGCCGAGGACGACGTTGAAGTCGTCGAAGAAGCGCAGGAAGACACCGACCTCGAACAACAGGCCGGCCAGTCCCCGGTCATTCGTTTCGTCAATTACCTGATCTACGACGCGGCCCGCAACGGTGCCAGCGACATTCACATCGAGCCGCAGGAAAAAAAACTCCGCATCCGTTATCGCATCGACGGCATCCTCTTCGAGGCCATGAGCCCGCCCCACGGCATGCACGCCGCCATCGTTTCACGCCTGAAAATCATGGCGAATCTTGACATCTCCGAACGCCGGTTGCCGCAGGACGGTCGCATCCGCGCCGTCGTGCATGGCCGCAAACTCGACCTCCGCCTTTCCACCCTGCCCACCGGACAGGGCGAAAAAGCCGTCATGCGCATCCTCGATCAGCGTTCCATCAAAGTCACCCTCGATCAACTGGGCATGGGCGCACAGGTGCTGGCCGGCTGGCAACACCAGATCGACCAGCCGCACGGCATTCTGCTGGTCACCGGCCCCACCGGATCGGGCAAATCCACCACGCTGTACGCCTCGCTCAG
>JBAYVY010000365.1:0-3089 GCA_041674345.1 Phycisphaeraceae bacterium
GAGTCGATGTTCGGGCGGATCATTGATCCGGTGGCGGACAAGATACTCATCATCGGCGCGTTCATGTTCCTGGCCGGTCCGCGATTCGTCATTCCCGAAAAGGTGGGTGCGCATGCCGTGCTGAACATGGTCAGCGGGGTGTATCCGTGGATGGTGGTCGTGATCCTGCTGCGCGAGCTGCTGGTCACCAGCATCCGGGCGGCGCTGGAAAGCCGGGGCATCGACTTCCGCGCCAAACGAAGCGGCAAATGGAAGATGATCCTCCAGGCGTTCGCCATCCCGGCCATCATCGTCATGGTTTGGCTCGACCCGATTTCGCACCCGGAGCTCGGCTGGGCACGGGATGTGCTGGTCTATCTGACGGTGATCGTGACGATCATCAGCGGCGTGCCATATGTGTTCGGGGCGAGAAAGGCGATGGGGGAAATAGGGACGAAGGGACGAAGTGAGGAGGAAGGGATCAGGGACGAAGGGACGGAGGGGCGAAGGGACGAAGTGAGGAGGAAGGGATCAGGGACGAAGGGACGGAGGGACGAAGGGACGAAGTGAGGAGGAAGGGATCAGGGACGAAGGGACGGAGGGGCGAAGTGGGGAAAACGGCTCTGCCTCTTCCACTTCGTCCCTTCGTCCCTCCGTCCCTCTGCTACAATCTCCCCCATGAGCGATCACGGATGGATCAAACGACTGGCGGGGAAGTTCATCGTCTTTGACGGGCCGGACGGTTCGGGCAAAAGCACGCAGTTTCGCCGCTTGCACCAACTGGCCGAGCAAAACGGCGTGAGCGTCTGCGAAGTGCGTGAACCGGGCGGAACCGTCATCGGCGAACAAATCCGACAGGTGCTTCTCGACCCCGCCCACGACATGATGGACCTGCGATGCGAAATGCTGCTCTACATGGCCAGTCGCGCCCAACTGGTCAGCGAACGCATCGGGCCGGCCAAGGCGAAGGGCCAACTGGTGCTGGCCGACCGATTCGTCAGTTCCACGCTGGCGTATCAGGGCGCGGCCGGCGGGATGCGCGTCGATGACATATTGACCGTGGCGCAAGTCGCGGTCGGTCCATGCTGGCCGGACCTGGTGGTCGTGTTCGATGTCGATGAAGCGACGGCGGCGAAGCGGTTGAATCCGCTGCTGGACCGCATGGAACAAAAAGGAGCGGCCTACCACGCGCGCGTGCGGCAGGGCTACCTCGATCAGGCGAAGGCCGACCCGTTGCGATACGTGGTGGTGGATGCCAGGCCGGAGGCGGATGCGGTGTTTCAATCGCTCTGTGCGGGCATTGAAGCGAAACTAAAAAAATAAGAACTCACCACAGAGGGCCACAGAGAACCACAGAGGAAATAGCCGCGGATGAACACGGATTAACACAGATAAGATTTTTAAAAATATGACTATCCGCGTTCATCTGTGTTTATCTGTGGTTTAATCCTTTTTCTCTGTGGCCCTCTGTGGTAAATCATCTTTTATGCAGCACATCCTCGGACAACCCGCCGCACTCAACGTGATTCAGCAATCGCTGGATTCGCGGCGGGTGCATCATGCGTGGATTTTTTACGGGCCGGCGGGCGTGGGCAAATGTACCACGGCGATTGCTTTCGCCAAGGTGTTGCTGTGCCCGAACGCGCAGCAAGATTTTTCGGGGCATGTCGGGGCGTGCGGGTCGTGCGAGTCGTGTCGGATGATGGCCGACCCGCAAGCCGCCCACCCCGACCTGCACATCATCACCAAGGAACTGGCGCTTTACAGCGACCTCAAAAATGTGCGTGACGGCAAGCAGATCACGATTCCGCTGGACGTGTTGCGCACCCGGCTGCTCGAACCGGCGGGTCGCAAGGCGCAACTCAACCACGGGAAGGTGTTCATCGTGGATGAAGCGGAACTGCTGGCCAACGACGGACAAAACACATTGCTGAAAACGCTGGAGGAACCGCCGGAAGGCAGTTATTTGATACTGGTGACATCGCAGGATGACAAGTTGCTGGCGACGATTCGCAGCCGGTGTCAGCGTGTGGCGTTCGGGGAGTTGGGGGATGAGGTGATGGAGCAGTGGTTGGGCAGGCAGGCGGAGGTGGATGGGAAGCGTCGGCCGTGGGTGTTGCGGTTTGGGCGGGGGAGCATCGGTCGTGCGTCGCTGGCGATTGCATACGGATTGGACGGCTGGTTGCGGGCGATTGAGCCGATGGTCGAGGCGATGGCGGATGGGCGGGCGAACCCGAATGACGACCTGGGGGCGGTGATGGAGGAACAGGCCAAGCGGTTCGCGGAGCAATGGGTGGCGAATCACGAGAACGCCTCGAAGGACGCGGCGAACAAACAGGCGGCGCGGCTGCTGCTGGGATTGATCGCGGATATCTGCCGGCGAAAGATTGTGGCGATGACCGATCCCGATCCCCGGCAAGGCCCGCCCCCGGAAATGAAGACGGGCCATGCCGGGGCTTGTGAACCGTGGCTGCGCGGGATTGATCTGGCGCGTTTGGCGGAGGAGCAGTTGGGGGCGAACGTGCAGTTGGGTTGGTTGCTGGACAATCTGGCCGTACAATGGGGGCGGGCGTTCGTGACAATGACGAATGCTGTGAGTGAATGACGAATACTTCAATGACGAATGACGAAGCCCGAATGACGAATCAAGCTCCAAATTTCAATGTTCAAACAACGCGGCAAACCGCTGGTCCGGCTTGGCATTTGTGATTTGGGATTTCATTCGTCATTCGGATTTCGTCATTCGTCATTCCCCTTGGATCGTGTGTGGAGCCGGTGTCGCGGGTCAGGCGTGACACCGGAACATAAAAAACGCGGCCTGACGACAACCCCCGGAAGTTCGCCCCCGCAAGTTTTTGCGAAAGGGCTATGGCGTGGGTTGACCAATAGTGAGTACACACGATCATGCCTATTACCCCCCTGCCGTTGTTGCGTGATGAAGAAGAATTGAAGGCGATCGCCAAGTTGCGTCCGCCGGAGACGGTGGTGGTGCGTTACGGGTATCTGAAGCAGATCGGCGAGTTCCGGTATGAGGGGACGGAGATACCCGGTTGCGGGACGAAGATGGTGGTTCGCACGCCGCGGGGTGTGGAACTGGCGGAGATGCTGAC
>JBAYVY010000366.1:0-3087 GCA_041674345.1 Phycisphaeraceae bacterium
GAACCGGTCCCCCCGATCACTTCCCGCCTGCATTTCATCACCGCCAGTATCGTGATGATCGGAATGTCGTGCAGCGAATGATGTTTGGTTCGTTCCACACGAGGGTCTTTCAGTTCGTTCAAGCCGCGCAGCAGACAGCGCGGGGCCGCGGCAGCATCCATGCCGGCACTCCTTCAAGCAAGTCGTGAATGTTCCAATGTCGTGAATGTTCCAACCGCGAGGCCTCGCGACAACGAAATGCACATTGCCGCCGGTGCTCCCGGGCGCAGGAACAAACATAAACTAACGAACATGGGCGGGCGATTTAGATGCGTTCGCCCAGGTTCCCAACCCCCCGCCCCCATTTCTTCCTCAACCCTTCCCTCCGCCTTGCCGATAACTTTTCAAGCGTATTCCGCACGGGGAGGTGAACAGGGGTATTGTGATGCGCCGTTGGCATTGGGCTAATTCGGTTGTCACCCGCATGGTCGCGGGATTCTGCCTCGGTGGGGTGGTCCTTTCGATCGCCCTGGCGATGATTGAATATCAGCGTGCCATGAGTTCGGTCACCGCCGCCGCCGGTCAGCAACTGACGCTCACCACCCACAATCTCCGCGAAGTGGTTCGGCCCCTGCTCGGCGACGCCTATCGCAAAACCCTGGAAGACGTACTCCGCATCTTCGTCCAAGACCCGCGTATCACCGCCGCCCGTGTGGTCAGTCCCGATGGATGGAGCGCGTCCACCGGCTCCTGGCCCCATGCCTCGGCGGACATCGCCCATTGGACCATCGACGAACAGGCCATCCGCGCCGCCGGCGAACTGGACATCAATCGCCTCACGCTCCTGGCCGCCCCGTTCCTTAACGACGGCAAGACTTATCAGCTTGAATTGATCGTCAACGGCCCCTACATGCGCGGGCAGATGCGATCCACCGCCGTTCGTTCCGTCGCCACCGCCTGGCTCCTGCTGGCCATCCTCACGCTCACCGGCCTGCTGATTCTGCGCCACTGGCTTACCGGCCCGCTCCAACGACTTGGCGAATTGACCCACACCCACGCGCCCGCTTCCGCGTTCGAGCAGGCCGCCGACGAAATGGTCGGCGAGTTCGGCCAGCTCGCCCTCGCCCTGGGCCGGATGCTCCGCCACATCGACGAAATCACCGCCGCCCTGCGCCAGCGCGAACAGGCCTTCGCCCATCTCTACCAGTTCGCCCCCAGCGCGATGCTCAGCATCGGCCCCGACGGCCGCATCACCGACGCCAACCGTCGCGCCGCCGAACTGCTCAAACTCATCGACGAACAGGCCCTGCGCGGCATGGCCATCCTCGATTTCATCGCCCCTCGCGATCGCGCCGCGTTCCGCCAGGCCATCGACCGCCTCCAACTCGACCGCCAGCACCATTGTGAATTGCAACTGCTCATCGACAACCAGACGCGCGATGTCGATGTCCAACTGGCCGGAGTACTGACCAACGAGCAAACCCTCAGCGAGGTGCGGCTGGCGCTGATCGACGTCACCGAATCCCGCAAGCTCATGCGGCAGGTCACCGAGCAACGCCGCCTGCTCGATATGGTCATCAACCATATGTCCGACGCCATTCTTCTGGTCGGCGCCGATCATCGCATCCTCACGGTCAACCGGCGGCTGAGCGAACTGCTCAACGCCCATCCGCAATCGCTCATCGGCCAGCCCTACGATCCGGCCGAGTTCTGGGCGTCGCTGCACATCACCGATGCCGCGACGTTCAACGCCCGGCTGCGACTGGCCGTGGATCAGCCGGCCGCGCGTTGCCAGGAACAGTTCGATTCCGACAACGGCTCGTTCTGTTTCGAGGCCATCCCCATCGCCGACGCCGCCGATCAACCCATCGCCCAACTCTGGGTCGTGCAGGAAGTCACCGCGCAGGTCCGCAATCGCCGCCTGATGGAACAGCAGGACACGCAGCTCCGCGCCCTTCAGCGCATCGGAAAGCAACTGCACGACATCACCGGCGTGGATCAACTGCTCCACCGCACCACGCTCGAACTGCTCAACATCATGGACGTCGAAGCGGTCGGCGTGGCCGTGCGATACAACGATCCCAAACGCCGCTGCCGCCAGATCATCCACACCGGCGCGTCGCAATCACCGCTGAGCACCGGCCAGCCGCTGGCCAACGCCGTCGTCACCCAACTGATGCCCAATGTCCTGTCGCAGCGCGGCACCAGTTTCTGGTCCGATCTGCCCTCGGCCGGCAAGTGGACCGAGGCGATGGTCGCCGCCGGTTTCGATTCCCTCGCCGCCACCGCCCTGTTCTGCCGCGATCGCGCCCAGGGCATCCTCTGGATCGCCCGCAAGGGCGGCGAACGCATCGACCGCTACCACATCTATCTGCTCGAAGCGCTGGCCCCCATGATGTCCACCGCCCTGGCCAACGCGGAAATGCTCGACCAGCTTGATGAGTTGTCGCTCATCGATCCCGTCACCGAACTGCCCAGCTACAAACGGTTCGATCTGACCATCGCTTCGCTGGCGCGCAGGCGCAGGCCGTGGGCCATGCTCCTGATCGACATCGACCGCTTCCGTCCGATCAACGAACGCATCGGCGTCGCCGCGTCCAATCAACTGCTCCGCCAGATCGGGCAGATCATCGAATCCGCCTGCCGCTCCTCCGATCGCCCCATGCGATACAGCGAAGACAAGTTCGCCGTCATCTGCCAGCAGACCGACGACAACGAAGTCCTCCATCTCGCCGAACGCATCCGCGCCCATCTGGCGCAGTCGCGCCTGCAAACACCCGACGGCGACCAGACCGTCCAACTCACCTGCTCCATCGGCGTGGCCGGCGGCCGCGCCGATTCAAGTCACCCGGCGTTGATGATCCAACTGGCCGAGCAACGCCTCCGTATCGCCAAGGCCACCGGACGCAACCGCGTCGTCCACGCCGACACGCCCGCCGCCGCCGCGGGGTGACATCTTTGATTTTCCATCGCTTAAGTTGATGGCGTTCACCCCCGTCCCCTTTCCCGCATTCAACCACTCTCCGCGCACCATCCTGGCAACGCTCCAATGATGGGGATGGGTTGATTCAACCTCGTTTTCAACGCATTTTCGCGGATTCCAGGCGA
>JBAYVY010000367.1:0-3066 GCA_041674345.1 Phycisphaeraceae bacterium
GGAGAGGGGATGGGGGATGTTGCGGGAGTGGTGGGAGAATCGGTGGATCGCGAAGCCGCCCCCGGAAGAAGTAGCGGCAGGGATGGCTGGGGCGGGAACGGTGCGTGTTGGATGGTCAGGCCGGTGAGGGGGGAGGCGTTGAGAGTCATTTGCCTGCCGGTGGCGTCGGTGCCGACGGCGAGGGGTTGTGCGGAATAGGCCTGCGCCTGGTCGTAGGTGACGGTGCGTTGGGTGCCGAGGTTGGGTGTGTAGCGATTGGCGGGGGAATTGACGGGTCCGTAGGGGGTGTATTGGCCGGTGATTTCGCCGGCGGAGTAGCCGGTGGAATTGCGGAGGACGGTGTTGGCCGATCCGTAGAGGGGGTTGACGATGGCGTTGAGCATACCGATGGAGCCGGGCGTGGCGTAGGCGGGGTTGCCCGCGCCGGCGATGCGGTTGAAGTTATAGGAAGCATCGGAGCCGAGCGTGCCACGGAAGGAGTAATCCGAGCCGTAGCCGACGTTGCCGTGGAACGCGCCCAAGCCGGCGACATTGCCTGTGACCAGAGCGTCGGCGTAACGACCGGCGGTGTTTTGGAGTTGGGGGCTGTTGCGCCCGCCGGACCCCTGCTGAAGGTTGTTATCGAGGGCGCGGCCGTCGCCGAGCTGGTTTTGCGCAAGGGCGACGGAGGCGGCGATCAGCAGGATCGACGCGGGGAGGGCACGGGATGGGGCGAATCGCATGTTCATGGCAATACTCGGTTGCTAAGCCGCCAGCGGCCCTCGGAATGAGGAACCCTCCAACACCGGACATTATATCGGCGTCCGGTGGTGCGGGACTGCGCCGAAAACAGTTTGTTTTCGCGTTATTACAGACGTTGCAAGGAGGGATGCGGTTCGTTTGAAATGCGCAAGTTCGCGGATTACCCGGCTAATCGGCCCTGAAATCCGTGTCCCGGGTCGGCGTCGGCCTGCACGGCGGCTTTCGACAAAAATTCGTACTCCAGATAGCAAGCCACGTAATCAATCACGCTCATCGCCTGCGGAACGTTGGGGTTATCGGTCTGACCCATCGGTTCAAAGCGCATGCCCTTGAAGCGCATCACCGCCTCTTCCAGCGACAGGCCGAACTGGAGCGCCAGCGAAAACGCCCGGCAGAAGCCCTGAATCATGCCGCTGAGGGTGGAACCTTCTTTGGCCATTTTGATGAAGATTTCACCGGGCGAGCCGTCCTCGAACAGGCCGATGGTCAGATAACCCTCGAACCCGCCGATGTTGAACTTGTGCGTGACCGAAGCCCGCGTGGCCGGCAGACGATGACGAATGGTGTGGGGCATGCAACGACTCACAAAGACCTGGTTCACAACCGGGACACAACCTACTACTTGTCGGTCGATGGATGCGGAAATCTTGAAGAATCCGCGATCTTCGATGTGCGATGTTCAATGTGCGATGTTCAATGTGCAATGTATGCGATCACATCGCACATTGCACATCGAACATTGAACATTCCCCTCACACGCTTCCCAAAATCACCCGGCTGATCGGTGTCAGCAGGTGCGGCACCACCTTGTCGTTGGCCAGACGCTCCGCGTGCTTGCGCAGCGTCTTGAAATGACTCGCCAGGTCATCCACTTTGTTCACCGGCCCGTTTCGACGCAATGTCAGATAGACGCTCAGCGGTTCGGTGCGATAGCGATTGGCCCTGACCTGCGCGGCACTGGTGCGCGCCTTGACCTCGAACGACGCCTGCACTTCGCCCTCGTCCAGCAACATGCCCATGAACGGCGCCACGTCGTAAGCCCGCGTGTTTCGGCCCTCGATCAACTGACCCATCGGCGTATCGGCGAACAACGCCTCGTACACCACCTTGTGCTGGTTCGCCTTGCATTCCAGATCAAACCCGAACATCAACTCCAGATAATCCACGTCCAGCGGGCTGATCGTCAGAAAGTACGGCACGATCTCCAGAATGAGCTGGTGCAGATGATAGGCCTGTTCCAGCGTTTCGGGATTCACCGACCCCGACCGCACACTCGTCGCACGCATCGCCATCCACTGATAACGCCCGTCATGCCGCGGCGACTCCAACGCCAGTTCATCGGCATAACGCTTGAACCGGACCATGTCCGGCAGGTCGCCTCGCACGCGGTCGAACAGATGTAGCACCGTCTCCCGGTCGCCGGGCAAGTCCATCTTCACCGCGAGATTCAGATTCACATAAAAGTCGGTGCTCAACGCGCCGAAACTGGTACCCATCGTCAAATCCTTCTGTCCGGGACCGGCGGAAACCCGCCAAGGAACGAAACAAAACAGTATATCGTAATCAGGCGGGGATGGGGATGGCAAATATCGGATGCGGGTATCCGCTCTGCCACACGGGTGACAAACCGATGGGCCACGAAGGCGCGAAGACGCGAAGAAATACTCATTTTTAAAATGTCACCCTTCGCGCCTTCGCGCCTTCGTGGCCCATCTCCACATTAGATATTTCCATAAACATTTGTAGAATATGTTGTTAATAACCAGATGCCATTGAAACAAACAATTCAAGTCCCCACGCCCCCTACCCGATGTAAAGTTGGGGAATATAGTTAAGATAGACCGGCTGCATGGGCCGCAACCCCTGACCCCCCCGCCGGCAACGGAGTGCCGAGTTATGAACGAAGCCAACAGTACCGCGGACATTCGGACCAAGCAGGTCTTCACCACCGGAGAGGCCGCCGAGGTCTGTCAGGTCTCGCAGCAGACCATCATTCGCTGCTTCGACGCCCAGCGTCTGAAGGGGTTCCGTGTGCCCGGTTCGCGTTTTCGCCGAATCCCGCGTGAAGAGCTTATGCGATTCATGAAGGACAACAACATTCCGCTGGACCGGCTGGACGGCTCCAAACGCCGCGTGCTGGTCGTCGATGACGATGAACAGATCGTCGAACTGTTCGTCGATGTCCTCAACCGTGACGGGCGCTTCGATGTCAAAACCGCCAGCACCGGCTACGACGCCGGGGTCGTCACGCAACAGTTCCGCCCCGACCTGATGATCTTCGATTACATGCTGCCCGACGTCAACGGTAACGTCGTCTGCAACACC
>JBAYVY010000368.1:0-3052 GCA_041674345.1 Phycisphaeraceae bacterium
ACCACGCGGGGGCGTCATCGTGATCGTAGTCGTAATCGTAATCGAAACCTGTCATTTGAATTGCCGATTACGACTACGATTACGATCACGAAAAGATGACCCGCGTGGACTGTCATGCGCCCGGTTCGCGCTCGGAACCCGGTCAAGCATCTTTTTAACCGCAAACCGCAAACTCCCTCATGCTTGTTGTTACAGGGTGAGATAGCCGACAATAAGGAGTAGTGGAGGCCTGTTATGAACCAGGATCAACTGACGGCGGTGGGATTGGCGATGGGGCTGGGATTGCTGGTCGGGTTGCAGCGGGAACACGCGGCCAAGACGGTGGCGGGGATACGGACGTTCGCGCTGATTACCCTGCTGGGGGCGGTGTGCGGATTGATGATGACGACCGTGGGGGCCTGGCTGGTGGCGGTGGGATTGGCGGGGGTCGCGGGGATGATACTGATGGCGGAGGGAAGGGAGGGACGCTGCGCGTCACCCGCTAAACAGGAAGACGTGCATATCGGAACCACCACCGGCGTCGCGGCGATGGTGATGTATGGGGTGGGCGTGATGCTGGCGATGAACCTGGTGGCGATGGCGCTGATCGTGGCGGGGGTGACGGCGATATTGCTGCAAATGAAAAAGCCCCTGCATGAGTGGGTGGGGAAGCTGGACGCGACGGACTGGCGGGCGATTTCCCAGTTTGTGTTGATTACGCTGGTGATTTTGCCGGTGCTGCCGAACCAGCGGTACGGACCTTATCAGGTGCTCAATCCGTATCGCATCTGGCTGATGGTGGTGCTGATCGTGACGATTTCGCTGGGCGCATATGTGGCCTACAAGTTGTTGGGCGCCAAGCGGGGGACGGTGGTGGGGGGATTGTTGGGCGGTTTGATATCGAGTACGGCGACAACGGTGAGTTTCGCGCGAATGGCGAGGGAGAAAGGCATAGAAGCAAGCGGACATATGAGTGCGGGGTGGGGACGGGGGAAACAGGTGACGCGGGGGGCGTCGTTGGGCGCGGTGGTGATTATGTTGGCCACGGCGGTGGTGAATGTGCGGGTGTTGGTGTTGATGGGGGTGGTGTCGCGGGAGATGCTGATGGCGGCGTGGGGGCCTGTCATGGTGATACTGGGGGTGATGCTGCTGGTGTGCGCCGCGGGGTATGGGTTGATGAAGCCGGGCGAGACGACGGACAACCCGCTGCACGGCAACCCCGCCCAGTTGAAAATGGCGATGCTGTTCGCGTCGATGTACGCGATGGTGTTGCTGGCGGTGGCGTTCGCCAAGGAGCATTTGGGCAATCAGGGGTTGTACGCGGTGGGCGCGATATCGGGATTGACGGACCTGGATGCGATCACGCTGTCGCTGGCCAACATGGTCAGTCGCGGGCAGGTGGACCCGGCGACGGCCTGGCGCGTGGTGGTCGTGGCGACGATGGCGAACCTGGCGTTCAAGGCCGGGATCGCCGGGTTGATCGGAGGCAGGGCGATCTTTTGGCGCGTGGCGCTGATGTTCGGTATGGTCGGCGCGGTTTGCGCGGGATTGGTGGTGGCGTGGCCGTGACCCCCGGAAGTGGAAAGTCGGAAGTCGGAAAAATTTTATGCACGGCTCTTTACTTCCCACTTCCCACTTCCGACTTTCCCCCCACTTCCGACTTTCCTCCGACTTCCGACTTCCCCCTCCCCCGTTACAATGCGCCCATGACCGATCCCCGCGGCAAAGAGCAGGTCTGGACCACACGCAAACTGCTGACCTGGACCGCCGGCTACCTCGAACGCAAGGGCGTCGATTCGCCCCGCCTCGCGGCCGAAATGTTGCTCGCCCACGTCCTGGAGGTCGAACGCATCCGGCTCTACACCGACATGGACCGACCCACCGGCCCGCTCGAACGCGATGCCTTCCGCGATCTGGTCGAACGGGCCGCCCGGCACGAACCCGTGCAATACCTCGTCGGCATCGCGCATTTCTTCTCCATGACCTTCAAGGTCAACCGCCACGTCCTCATCCCCCGACCCAGCACCGAAACACTGGTCGAACATGTCATCCAACATGCCCGACGCACGCCCGGCTTCCACACGCCCGTCGTCGCGGACATCGGCACCGGCTCCGGCTGCATCGCCGTCGCCCTGGCCAAACACATCCCCGGCTGCCGCGTCATCGCCACCGATGTCAGCGCCGACGCCCTCCAACTCGCCGCCGAAAACGCCCGACAAAACGGCGTGGCGGATCGCATCGAGTTTCGCAATGGTTCCCTCTACGCCGCCTCCCCCGAACGCTTCCACTACGTCTGTTCCAATCCGCCTTACATCAGCGACGATGAATGGACCGAAGTGGCCCCCAACGTCAAACTGTACGAGCCGACCAACGCACTGCGCGCCGGGGCCGACGGGCTGGACTGCCTGCGCCCGCTGATCGCCGCCGCCCACGATCACCTGGCATCGCCCGGCCAACTGGTGTTGGAGATCGCAGCGTCGCAGAAGTCAGCGGTGCTGGATTGCGCGGCGCACAACGCATCGCTGGCCAACGCACGCGTCCTGGCCGACGCCGAGGGTTTCGACCGAATCCTCGTCGCCGACGGAACCGGAATCTGAACGCTTCAAAAATCATTCAGGGCCTCCGAAAAACTTCAATTCAAGCACGGGATGACGCCGTCTTACTTCCGGGGGCGGCGGCAGACCGTGGCCGATAACGGGTTTTCAGAGGCCCCATTCGTTTTTCGACGAAAACAAAATGGACGATCCATGTTGCGATTAATCGCTTGTTTTCCCGTTCAAAATCGCATTTTTATATTCGTTTTTCGACGAAAACAAAACCTCGGTTCAAAATAAGACAAACGCTCGCAACCCCACGCAAAATCCGCCGCCGGCCCCGCGTTTGCGACCGGGATGATTACTTTGTTTTCAGTGAAAACAAAGTAATCATCGTCGATGTTCCATGCGGTAAATATACCATTCGCGTCCAATAGTTGATTCAACTGTTCGAGCGGAATCAGCCGATGAAAGTCGGGGCCGGGCGATGGATCGTCCGGCGGCTTCGGCGAACACTTCATTGGCAAGGATGCTCGGCC
>JBAYVY010000369.1:0-3043 GCA_041674345.1 Phycisphaeraceae bacterium
GTCGATGAACTGAAGGCGGCGGGTCACACCGTCGCGGTGATCGGCGACGGCGTGAACGACGCGCCGGCGCTGGCGGCGGGCGATATCAGCATCGCGATGGGGGCCGCCGGCAGCGACGTGGCCATCAACTCCGCCAGCATCGCGCTGATGAACAACAACCTCAATCGCATTCCGTTCCTCGTGCATCTGAGCCGGCGAACCATTACGGTCGTCCGACAAAATCTGGCGTTCAGCGTGGCATACATCGTCGGCTTCATGGCGGTGTTCGCCACCGGCGTGCTGCATGAATCGGCCCCGGTCGTCGCGGTGCTGCTGCACCTGGCCAGTTCGCTGGTCGTCATTTTCAACTCCGCACGCCTGGTCCGTGAAGGTGAAGAAGTCGAACGCAACGACCCGCCCCCGGAAGTTCTGGCCCGGCAACGCACGATCAACCCGGCACAGGTGCAGCCCGCGGCGGTGATGGGATGAATATGGGAATTTCGGATTTCGGATTTCGGATTTCGGATTGGCAAACGGACGCGGCACACCCCGCGGCCGCCGTGTCTTTCAATCCGCAATCCGCAATCCGCAATCCGCAATCACGATCATCCTGTTTCGCGGGTTTGGAACAGCGCCACCGCGATGCCCAGCACGGCGACGGCGTACAGCCCGGCGTAAGCCGTGACCATGCCGATGTGATCGAGCGTGATCGTCGCATTCTTTGTCAGGGCGTCGGCGAGGAAAAAAATTTGCAGATTGGGCGCGATCCGGTAAGCCGCCGCCGCGACGGCGCTGCTGTGCGCGTGGGTGCCGAACAGCGGATCGCTGACCAGCCCCAGTATCAGAAACGCGACGCAGATGACCAGCGTCATCACCTGCCCCAGCCGGGTCGAGGCGGCGATGGCCACGGCGCACAGCAGCCACACCGCGTCGAACACCGCGATCAGCGCCAGCAACACCTGCCCGCCGGGAAAGTGGCCGGTGGATTGGAACTCGGCGGTGATGGATTGCACCTTCCATTGCGGGTCGATCAGCAGCGCGCCGATGAAAGCCGCGAGCAGCCCGGCGCTCATCGCCGCGGTGAACGTGCTGGTGAACACCCAGTGGTAGAAATAATTGCCCCACACCGCGACGACCAGCGCGACGACCAGCGTCGCCAGGCCGAAGCCGAGGACCGGCCAGTCGTATTGATCCGCCGCGGCGCTCATGACTTTGTGCCGCACGGTCAGCAGGAACACGACCGACCAGATGAGCATGGCCAGTGTCATCGCCCCGGCCACGCCGAGGTATTTGCCGATGATGAACGACGGTCGGCCGATGGGTTTGCTGATGACGGTCAGTGCGGTTTTGTTGTCGATTTCGCGCGCCAGCACACCCGATGCGATGAACGCGGCCAGCACCAGTCCCCCGGCGAGAATCATGCCCAGCCCCATGTCGAAAAGCTGGACGGTGTCGTCGTCGAACGTGTAAGCGCTCCACGTCGCGCCCAACACCAGCAGCATGACCACCCCCAACAACAGCACCCCATAGATCGGCTGGCGGATCGACTCGGTGAACGTGTTGCGGCTGATGGCGAGGGTTTGGGTGAGCATCGGTATGGATTATACGCCGAAGTCCGGCGTTTGGATCGCAATGAAAAGCCAACAGCCACAAGCCAACAGCCAACAGAAGAATGGACGCATGTCCGCCTGTTGGCTGTTGGCTTGTGGCTGTTGGCTCAAGAGTCATTCGACATTCATCATTTCCACCAAGGGGTGTTCGCATGAGCGGTTCCGACCAACAAACATTCAGTCGCGGCGTGACGGCTTCGCTGCTGGGCTTCGGCGTGCAGTTGCTCATCGCCGCGGTGTTCGGCGTACTGGCGCTGTGGCTCCGGGGCGCGGTGCTCACCATCGCCGCGTGGCAGGCGATCGGCGGACTGGCGCTGTGGCTGGCGCTGGCCGTGGTCTATCAACAGCACAAGCTCGAACGCATCGAATCACTCGAAGCCGATGAACTGGCCGCGCGTCATGGCGAGCAGTCGTCGATCTTCCAGACCACCGCCGATGATCTATCCCTCGCACGCCGCCGCGTCCAACGCCTGCACCGCTGGGGCCTGCCCCTGGTGTCGCTGCTGACCAGCGCGTATCTGCTGGCGATGGGCGCGTGGCTGTTCAAGCTGTATCTGCCGCTGTTGCACGCCCCGCCGCTGGTGAAGGATTCGCTGGGCATCGACCCGCTTCAGGTCCGTCTCATCGGCATCGACGGCATGGCGCGCTGGCGCCTGATCTGCGTCGTCGCCGCCGGTCTGGCGTTCGTCGCGTTCCTCGTCTGCCGCTACCTGGCCGGCATGGCGAAGCTGCGCGACTGGTCGTTGCTCCGCGGCGGGGCCGGTTACATGATGGGCACCTCGCTGACCGGCGTCACCCTCGCCGTCGGTTACGCGCTGCTGTTCGCCCCGACCAGCGTCGTCATCAAATATCTCGCGGTCATCCTTCCGGGGGTCATGTTCGCCATCGGTCTGGAAATCGTGCTGAATCTGGTGCTCGACTTCTATCGCCCCCGAAAGGCCGATCAACCCCATCGCGCCGCGTTCGACAGCCGGTTGCTCTCCCTGCTCACCGCCCCCGAATCCATCGCCCGCACCATCAACGAAACGATCAACTACCAGTTCGGCTTTGAAGTCACACGCTCGTGGTTCTGGCAACTGTTCAGCAAGGCGTTCGGCTATCTCATCATGCTCGGCGCGGCGGTACTCATCGCCGTCAGCTCCATGATGATCGTCGAACCCCATGAACAAGCCGTCGTCACACGCTTCGGCCAAGTCACCGGCCAACCCCTCGCCCAGGGGCTGCACTGGAAACTGCCCTGGCCCATCGAATCGGTTCAGCGCGTCAACGTCACCGGCATCCGCCAAATCGTCGTCGGCTCCCTCGAACAAGCGTCCGATCTCAAGAGCGGCATCCCCATCCTCTGGGCCAACGAACACTACAACACCAAACCCACCTACCTCCTGGTCGCCCCCCCCCCCCCGCACAACCCCCCCCCCCCCAACAACCCCCCGCCCCCACGGCCACCCCCCCAC
>JBAYVY010000370.1:0-3038 GCA_041674345.1 Phycisphaeraceae bacterium
CAGGTGGCCGATGAGCAGGGCGCTGCACGCCATGAGGGGCACTTCGTAGCGTTCGGCCTTGTCACGCGGCAGGGTCAGAAAGATCAAGCCGACCACCACGTTCAGCCAGAGAAACTTCATCGGCTCGCGCTGTTCGCGGTCGCCGAATCGTTTTTCAAACGGCGTGATGAGTGTGGCGATGAAGTAGATCGACCACGGCATCATCGCGGCGAAATACTGCACGTAAAACCACGGCTCAATGTCCTTCGGCGCTTTGTCAGAACGGAATCGCGCGAAACCCTCCCACCAGAATGCGTACCACTTGTCTTCGCCGATGGCGTGCTGGAACGCCACGAGCCACGGCAGCAGCAGTACCCCTGCCAGAAGCATCAACCCGATCATCGCGGCGATGTAGCGCCAACGGATCGGCCGGTGCATCAACGCCCAGATGATCGCCGGCAGCACGACCAGCGCCCAACTGATCGGCCCCTTGGCCTGGAAGGCGAGGATCAGACCGATGGCGGTGATCGTCCAGCCGAAGCGTTGGTGTCGCCAGGCGCGCCACACGCCGAGCATGGCGACGGCGCAGAAGGCGACGAGGTAGATGTCGTGGCGGGCGTAGCGAAGTTCCATCGCGCTCTGCATACAGGTGGCCCAGACCAGCGCGGCGAATAGCCCGGCGCGGCGGTCGAACATCTGGCAACCCAGCAGATAGATGAACACCGCGGTGATCGCGCCCATGCCGACGGACGCGGCCCGCATGGCGACCAGCGGATCGACGCCCAGCGGCGAGGTCAGTCGATCGGCGGTCGCGGCGATCCAGAAAGGCAGCGGCGGTTTGACGGTGCGCGGTGAGCCGCCCTGCGTGGGGACGAGCCAGTGTCCGTCACGGGCGAATTCGTGGCTGGTCAGCGCGAAACCGTTTTCGAGCGAGTTGAGCAGATCGCGCCGCCCGCCGTCGTGGAAGCCGATGAGGAAGACGACGAGGATGATGAGGGCGATGGCCGCGAAATGATTTCGGATTTCGGATTTCGGATTTCGGATTTGAGGCAGAGCTTGGCCTTCGGCGTTTGATGCAATGTTGGATAGACCCATGGCGCGGTTCCCGAATCCGAAATCCGAAATCCCAAGTCCGAAATCGCTTCACGCCGATTTCAGCGGGGGCAGGTTGACGGCGTTGAACTTGAGCAGGCCGGGGCGAGCGCTGAGGGTGCCGATGAGTTCGGGTTTGGGCATGGTGTCGAGTTTCAGCACGGTCAGGGCGTTGTTGCCGCGGCGGCTGAGGGACATGTCGGCGATGTTGAGACCCGCGTTGCCGATTTCGGTGCCGATGAGTCCGACCATGCCCGGCCGGTCTTCGTTTTTGATGACGAGCATGGGGCCTGCGGGCACCATGTCCATATGGTAGCCGTCGATTTCGAGGACGCGCGGGATGCCGTCGGCGTAAACGGTGCCGGCGATGTGACGTGTTTTCGAGCCGGTCTGCACGTCGATGGTGATGCGGGTGGTGTGGCCGTTGTCTTCGATGGTGACGGTCTTGGCCTTGATGCCGCGCCGGTCGGCCAGGGGTTTGACGTTGACCATGTTGACCGGCACGTCCAAATGGGGCTTGAGCAGTTCGATGAGGGAGGTGCGCTCGATGGTGGACGCGGCGGCGGCCAGGCCGGGGCCTTCGATGGTGACGGTCAGGCCGACGATGCCCGCGTCACAGGTCGGCGCGACCAGCTGCGCCATGCGCTGGGCCAGATCGACGAACCGCAGTTGTGCCGGATCGAGGTCGAACCGCACGCCGCCGAGGTTGACCGCGCCGCGCAACCCTTCGCCGCGAAGATATTCGAGGATTTGGGCGCAGGCGTCGTTGGAGACCGCTTCCTGCGCTTCGGTGGTGGAAGCGCCCAGGTGCGGGGTGCAGAGAATTTTCGGATGCTTGCGAAGCGGGTCGTCCTTGGCCGGGGGTTCTTCTTCATAAACGTCGATCGCGGCCCCGCCGCACTGGCCGGACTCCAACGCCGCCAGCAACGCCGGCAGGTCGATCACCCCGCCGCGCGCCGCGTTGACGACCATCAGGCCCTTTTTGCATTTGGCGAAACGGTCGGCGTTGAGCATGTTGCGCGTGGCGTCGTTGAGCGGGACGTGGAAGCTGATGAAGTCGAGATCGGCGAGCATGGCGTCGAAGTCTTTGTAAAGTTTGACCTGCCCGTCCAACGCGGTCGGAGCGTTGTAAACCGGATCGAACGCGACGACGGTCATGCCGAACGCCAGGGCGCGTTCGGCGACGGTGTGGCCGATGCGACCGAAACCGACGATGCCCAGCGTCTTGCCGGCCAGTTGCCGCCCGACGAACTTGTTGCGATCCCATCCGCCTTCGCTCATCACCTTGTACGCCGGGCCGATGTTGCGCGCCAGCGCCATCAACAGCGTGAAAGCGTGCTCGGCGGTGGTGATGGTGGAAGCATCGGCGGAGTTCATCACGACGACGCCCTTGGCGGTGGCGGCATCAAGGTCGATGTTGTCAACGCCGACGCCGGCACGGGCGATGGCACGCAGCGAACCGGGGTTGGCCAGCACCTTGGCGGTGACTTGCACGCCGGAGCGGACGATCAGACCGTGGTACTGGCCGATGATCGCGGCGATCTCGTCTTCGGACAGGCCGGTTTTGACATCGACGGCCACGTCGCTGAAGCCGCGCAGATAATCGAGGCCCTTGGGGGAGAGTTTGTCGCCGACGAGGATTTTGATGGCGTGGGTCATGGCGGGATCAATCGGTAATGGGTGGCGCGGGAGGTCGTGATGCGGCGGCTGAACCCCAGCCGGGCATCGTGATACGGGCGAAGAGGCATATTACAGCCGATCAGGGGGGGTTGTCGATGGCCGATCACATCCGGCGGACGGGGCGGGAGCATGACGGCTGTCGCGCCTGTTTCAAGCGGGGCCGTCCACCAGATGATTGAACAACCCGAATTCGGGATAAATGAATATCCCGAAAAAAGTCACCCAAGCCGACTTGCGATTTTGGGGGTCCGTCAATGACTTTGTTTTCAGTGAAAACAAAGTCATCG
>JBAYVY010000371.1:0-3035 GCA_041674345.1 Phycisphaeraceae bacterium
ACTGCGTTCCGTCAGAGACGAAACCAGAGCTATGTACTTCACTCGAATCCGTTCGAGTTCCATATCTCCCTATATCGGCTACCACAGGAAATCACATCAGTTATTCTTGCACGGCCGCTTAGCACTCCCTATTCCCCGATTTTCTTACTTCCGGGGGCGGGCGTCAGATACGCATACAACTCCGACCGACGCGGATGCCCGTCCAACCATTGCTTGATCTGCTTCACCTTCGCCAGATCATCTTTCCCCACCAGTTTGGCGAACAATTCGGACACAACTTCCCCGCACCACTGTCCTGCGCCCGCGGCGGAACATCCGCCCCGCCCGCCCCCGCCGCGATCGGCGGATGCGATTCACGCCACTTCCAATACGCCGCGTGTTCAATCCAATGCCCCCGCACGTCGAACACCGCCTGTTCACACACCGGACATCGCATGATCGGTCCTCCAAAAATCGCTTTCTCATATCATAGAGCAACAGACATAAACAATCTCCAACCCAAGCCGGGGCAGAGCGAGTCTTCGAGCGCCGCCTCGGGTTCTTCGGCGGAGGATATTGACGTCTGTTGCTCTAATCATTGTTCGCTATCGCCCACAATCACCACCCGTTTGCCCGCCTCGTCGTTCTCAAATCGCACCTCCAGGTACGTCAGCTTCCATTGCCCGGCGAGCTTCACCGCTTCGATGAAAACCTCCGCGCTCTCCTTCGCCCCCTTCAGCGGGATTCGCATGTTCGCCCGCCCCGTTTCGCCGCTCGTCGAGACGTTGCCCGTCATCAGCCAACCCGGTTCGATCGGCTCGCCCAGTCGCCGCATGATCGCCGGCTCCTCATTCAATCGCCGCATCGCCATCGTGTACGCCGGGCTGCTTCGCATCAAATGAAACACCATCGCCGCCAAGCCCCCCGCGCACAGCACCAGCGTCACCCCGATCACCCCGACCAGCAGCACCACCACCAGCGCGACATGCCGCTCCATCCAGGTCCGCGATTTCGTGACAGGCACGTTCATGTTCGCATCATTCCCGGTTTGAGCGTTTCAATCGCGGCGAGCACCGCGTCGTGAAGTCGTCCGTTGGTGACGACGATGCCCCGGTTCGCCTCCAGTTTCGCGCCGTGCGTGAAGTCCAATTTTCGCCCGGCGATGTCCGTCACGCTGCCCCCGGCCTGTCGCACCACCAGCACACCCGCCGCGTGATCCCAGATGTTTTCCACGTAATCCGCCCTGGCGGGCATTCGCAGATAGATGTCCGCCTCGCCGCGCGCCACCACCGCGTATTTCACCTGGCTGTCCATCCGCACCGGCGGCCGGGTGATGTTCAACAGCTCCGCCAACCGCTGCGAATCGCCGTGACTGCTGTGCGACGATTCAAAAGATTCGCAAAACCTCGACGCGCTGGTCGCCGATGTCTCACTCACACGCACCGGGGTTGCATCGCCATCGCCATGCAGCGGGCGCGCCATCGCCCGTTGCCCTGAAACCGCCGTGAAAATAGCGCCGATGCTTCCGTCCGGCATTGTCAGATTCGGGCACGCCAGCGCCGCGACGACCGGCTCGCCCCCGACGATCAGCGCCAACGCGATCGCATATTGTTGCTTTCTGAGAAACCCCTTGGTTCCGTCAATCGGGTCCAATGTCCAAAAACGCTCCGATGCGTTCCGCGCCCCGCCCCGGTCGATCCACCGGCAAACACTGTCAACATCCGCAATTGGCTCAATCCGCCTGACCTGTTCGACAACCTGATTCAGCAATTCCTTCTGATCGCATT
The DNA here is from genome assembly GCA_041674345.1 of Phycisphaeraceae bacterium. GTDB lineage: Bacteria > Planctomycetota > Phycisphaerae > Phycisphaerales > Zrk34 > JBAYVY01. Next base: position 1,767 of record JBAYVY010000371.1, read on the forward strand.
GGCGCAGGGCGGTCGAATCCTCCTCCGCGATGATCGGGTCGCCGGCGAACGCTTCGCCCAGCGCCCGGCAAATCAACGCCTGGCTTGCGAAGTCCGCCACCGTCACCGGACTTTGATCCGCTTTCGCCATCGCCGGCGGTATCCCCCGCGCGACATTCGCGCTGAGCGTCGCCGCCCGCCGCGCCGCTTCCACGGCCACTTTCAGTTCGTGTTCAAAAGCATCACGCATCGCGATTACTCCGAAAAACGCAGTATATCAGGCATTTATGCCGCGATGGGTTTAATGGGCCACGAAGACACGAAGACGCTAAGGGAGACGAATATCAATATATTCTTCGCGTCTTAGCGTCTTCGTGGCCCATTCAGTATGGTTGCAGCCGTTCACCCGTTTCTGCCGATAAATGCCATGAAAGGCACCGCCATGAATCCGCCCACCACACTCGTCATGTCCAGCGGCGGCCTGCGATCCCTGGTCGCCACGGCCACCGTCGCCAAAACCGCGCATCCCGCGTTGCTGTTCATCCACGACGGCCGCGCCGGCGAAAAATCGTATTACCGCGCCTTTCTCGACCAGGCCGACCACTTTGAAATCAAGCAACGCATCGAACTGCAACTGCCCCACCTGCATGCCGGGGGCGGGGGAACCGGGGGCGAAGACAGACAGATCCAACCGCTGGCGCATTTGCAGATGTTGACCGTCGCCGCCGGACAGGCCGCGAAGCTCGGCACCGGCACGCTCATCTGGCCGGTCAGCGTCGGCGAACATTTCGACACGCTCGCGGCCGTCGCCGAGTCGCTGGTGCTGCTCGAACACGCCGTTCAGCTTGAAACCGGCAAGTCGCTGAAAATTCTCACCCCGCTCATCGAACTGTCCATCCGTCAGGTGGTCGAGCTCGGCCGGCAGATGCAACTGCCCTGGCAACTGACGCGCACCTGCACGACCGCCGCGGAGAAACCTTGCGAAGCGTGCGCCGCCTGTCTCGCCCGCGCCGAAGCGTTCGCCGCGCTGGGCTTCGACGACCCGCTGATCGCGGCGAAAGTGTGAACATCCCGATTCGCCGCTTGCGGCTTCGCGAAGCCGCGAGCGGCCGAACCGCTCATCCGCACAATGTGCGTCCGATCGACTCGGCGACTTTCCGCATCACGGGCATCATTTCGTTCAATTGCGCCGGGGTCAGCGATTGCCCGCCGTCGGTCAGCGCATGGGCCGGGTCGGGGTGAACTTCGATAATCACCGCGTCCGCGCCCGCCGCCACCGAGGCGTAACTC
>JBAYVY010000372.1:0-3033 GCA_041674345.1 Phycisphaeraceae bacterium
GGCGGGGGCGGGGGCGGGGTTTTACTTCCGGGGGTCTAATATAGCAGCATCGGGGCGGCCGATGTGTACGCGCCCGTGCAATTTCCGGCCCGTCGCCAGCGCCCGATCCGCCGCCTCGGTTTCAAACCCCACCATCAGCAACCCGCGATCCACCGTGTTTCGCCAGACGATCTCCATATCGTTCAAGTGCGGCTGGCTCATGTTGAACGCCGCCAACCCCGGCATCTCCGCCAGATAACCCACGAAATGCTCCACCCGTCCGCAGGCGTGCATCGCGCCCCCGCCGAACTCATCGAGCAACCGCTGATCGTAGGGTCGCATGAACTCGACAAACATCTCCGGCGAAAGATTCATCGCCGAGTCGTCCCGCAACATGATTTCGCCGGGAAACACCAACCCCCAATGCGTCGTCAATCCATCCTCACGCGCCGGCTGAATCGTCAGCCACCGTTTCATCACACGAATGTACGTCCGCGTAATCAACTCCAACGCCTGATGCACCAACTCCGGCTCATCCAGCAGCAACATGAACATCTCGCTGCCGGCCACCATCTCCAAAATGTCCACCGGCCCCTGCAAGTCCGGGTGATACAAATGCACATGCCGCCCGATCATCGGGTAACGCGATTGAATCTCCCTGAACCGCCGGCCCATCTCCCACACCTTGGTCATGTACGGCTGATCCAGCGACGGTTCGCCGGCGTCCAACATCCGCCGCAACGCATCCGCCCCGCCCGGCAACGGGTGACTGGCCGGCAGCGTGTCGGTCTCTCCGGGCATCCGAAAAAGTTCCACCCCGAACAGCATCGGCATGATCGGCGTGCCGTAGTTGCATCGCACGTTCATCACCGCCCCGCTCCCCTCGGCCAGCGCCTGCGAACACGTCCGCATCTGATGCAGCGCCATCGCATCAAAATCGTCCAACGCCGCGTTCACCGGCACCACCGGCCAGTCGCATCGCGGTGCGCTCTTCGCCCCCCTGCCGGGGGCGAACACCTGCGACCCGCATTTTCCCCGTGCGAAATCGCCCCACCGCCCCCACAGATCACGCTCCGTCGCGTCATCAATCCGGCTCTCCAAATCGTCCAGACACGCGGCCAGTGGCCAGTGTTCCGTCACAACATGCGATTCAGTGCCCATCGAGATTTTCCTTTTGCTCCGGCGGCGTGATCCGATCCACCGGCGCGATCGGCCAGCGATGGCTCCCCTTCAGCAAACGGCGCTGACCGTCCCACACGGCGCACACATCGTCCCGATGAAACTGCACCGCGAACGCCACCCGCGGCTCGTTCGTCACGTTCGGCCCCGACCCATGCACCGTCAATCGGCTGAACGCGATCGCATCCCCCGCCCGCATCCGCACCGGCAGAAAATCAGCCGGCTCAATCTTCGTCTTGCGATGCGCGTCCCCGTCGCCGGCATCATCGCTCTCCAGCGTGCCCCGCGAATGCGATCGCGGCACAACCTGCAAACACCCGTTGTCCGGCGTCATCGGATTCAACGCGAACCAAATGTTCAGCCCCGGCCCCTCGAAGCGCGTGTATTGATTGTCCTGGTGAAAATGAAATCGCCCGCCGCCCCCGCCGCTCTTCACCGCTGTGAACGGCATGTAAAGCGAACCCGGCCCCTCCATCAACTGCGACGCAATCCCGCAAAGACGCGCACTGTTCACCAGCGCATCCAGCGCGCTGTTCCGCAGGTATTGCGTGGTCTGACGCAGTTTGTCCGCCGCCGTCGCCGCCTTGTTCAGTTGTTCCCGCGTCATGCCCAGCGCCAGCATGATGTCGATGACTTCCCGCCGCATCGCCGCGGCATCGGCTTCACCGACCAGGCCGGGCAGATACAGGTAGCCCTCCTCTTTGTAAAATCTGATTTCATTGGCGTCGAGCGTCATCGCCGCCGCCGGGTCGGTGCGTGTGGACGTGGGCATGGGGTGTTTCCTTTGAAAAAGGGTGGGTGCGGATGTATTGTGCCCGCGGGACGGATCGGCGAAAATGGAGGCCATGACCGATTCTTTGCAGGATTTAACCACCATGTCCCACGACCTGATTTTTCTGCACGGCGGGCACCAGCCGCGATGCGTCTCGACGGTGAACAAACGCTTCGACGGCTACCACGCCCTGCAATTCATGACACGCGGCCGACTTGAACTGTGGTACGACCAGCGACGGTTCGATCTGGCCGGACCGACGGTCTGGCCGACCCCGCCGGGGCCGCTGATCCGTTTCCATCGCGCCCCCGGCCCCCGGAAGTGCCCGTGGTGGGAACATCGCTACGTGGCGTTCAAAGGCGCGGCGGTGGAACACTGGAAGGCGGAAGGGCTGTGGCTCTCCGGCCCGCAGATTATTCGCAACGGCGCGAAGATGGCGCGGCGATTCGACGAGTTGCTGTCGCGGATGCAGCGAACTGATAGCTGGGGCAATCGCATCGCGGTCAACATGCTCGAAGGCATTCTGCTCGACCTGGCCGATCAGCGCGGGCCGGCAAACGAGGCCGCCGGCGACCCCTGGCTCGATCATCTGCTCGCCCGTCTCGAACAGTGCATCGACAAACCGGAAACGGATTACGAACAACTGGCCTCGGAACAGGCGATGTCGGTCAGCACCCTGCGTCGCCGATTCAGGCAGACCACCGGCACGCCGATCCACACCTACCTGTTGCAACTGCGCATGAGCGAGGCGCGACGCCTGCTCGGCGACGACGACCTGCCGATCAAGCGGATCGCCGAGCAACTGGGCTACAACGATGTCTTCTACTTCTCCCGCCAATTCCGCCAAATCACCGGCGTCCCCCCCGCGACCTACCGCAGGAGCCGCCAGCGATGATTGGGATGGCGTGTTTCATTCCTGTGGGGTTTAGCCAATTTTCAGGTGCCCATGAAACAGAATTACGTGAATTTCAGGGGATTTTCGCATAACGAGAGCTAAACGGCTTTCGTTTCGGACGACATTGAGTTGCTTGTATTTCATTTTTGGCCTGTTTTATAAGGTTTTTGTGTCGTCAAAATTGGCTAAGCGGCCGTGCAAGAATAAC
>JBAYVY010000373.1:0-3019 GCA_041674345.1 Phycisphaeraceae bacterium
CCGTCATTCGCGCCGATGTCCAAAAACGTGCCGAAATGCTTCCCGCTAAAGTAGGCCAAAATGGTCGCCTGCTCGCCGTGCTGTGAGTGGTCTTCCATCGTAAGTAGTGCTTTCGTCAATACGTGGCGGGCGTCAAGCAAACAGGCCCACCCCGCAAAGGGTGAGCCTGCCACATGAATAACCAAACCACCAGATAACCGGCCCGCTCGCGAGGGCCGGAATTGATCAGCTATACTGGGTCGTCAGGAGCGCACCCGCAGCGGCGTTGACGATCTTCTCGGCAACGTTCTGCTCGGCGCGAACCACGTCGGACTTGTTGGGCTCGTCGCGGTAGGTGCTGATGCCGACCGGGGGGCCGAACTCAGACCAGTTGAGCGTGTATCCCGCGCCGCCTTGGAGCATCGCGGCGGGGGTTCCAGCGCTCGTTACCTTGCCCACCCAGCAATACGTGTTGGCCCAGATCAGGCCGCTCGTGAAGGTCGCGCCCTCGCCCGCCGTGTCGTAGGCGGATTTCGCGACCCACACATTTTCCAGCTCAAGCACCTCGGCGGCGGCTTCGGCGGAAACATTGAGGATCGAGTCGGTGGACATGCCGGCACCGCGAAGGCGATTCTGGAATTTCGTGGACTGCTTGATGCGGGTCCAGACTTGGTAGGGAATGACGATGGAGTTGAAGCTTTCCCCGGTGGAGATAGCGGCGTCCTTGAGCCCTTCAACGTCGGCGGCGAAGTCGAAGGTTGCGAGGTTGGCGGCGGTGTAGGCCGTGGCGGAGTTCGTCGCGGTGAAGTTGCTGGTGTTGAACAGGGCGGCAGCGACGCGGATTTCGCGGTCAAGCAGGAGCTTGCGGCGAGCCATGGACGAGGCGATGACCTCGGCGTCGAAGAAGCGTTTGACGCGCTTGGCGATGGTGTCGTCGATAGCTTGCTCGAAACCCCACTCGGTCGTGGAGTAGGTATCCTGCTCGTAGGCCATGGTTCCACGGGGGAAGCCGGAGTTCGGAGCGCGGGCTTTGACGCCACGCTTGAGGAGCTGGCCATTGGTCTTTTTGAAGACGGGATACTGACCGGCGTCCGCATCAACATTGATGACGGGCATGGCCAGATCGGCGATCAGGTTTTTTTCCCAGTCCTGCGTCTCCATGACGTAGCCGGAGAGGTCGGCGCGGAAAACTGCATTTGCATTTGAATACATGACGATGAAATTTGAGTGTTAGATGATCAGGAATCAGAGGGTGTCGGCGATGAACTCGATGACCTGTCCGGTGACGGCAGAGGCGTTGAGCGCACGGCCCACGCGCTGGGTGCCGGTAACGGCAACGGTGCCGAGCGCGCCGGAGTAGAGCACGTCGTTGATCGCGATCACGGAGACGGCGGAGGTGCCTTTCTGCGTGCCGCCTTCTTGGATGTATCGGACGGCGACATAATCGCCGGACGCGGCGTCGGTCTGGGCGACGCCGTCGGGCTTACCGTCGGCGGCGGTGTAGGTCACGCTCGCGCCGGTGATGGATACGAGACGGAACGCGGTGATAGCGACATTGGCAAGGTAGGTGCCGTTGCCGAGATATTGAGTGGACATTGAAGGAAGTGTTTAAAGTTTCGTAGCGAAAAAGTGGATACTCAGAACATGACGACTTCGCCGCGGCGGACGCGGGTCTCGTAGTCCTTGTATTCGGTGGGGTGCTTGTCCATGGCCTCGGAAAGCGCGTCGTTGTGCTTCTTTCCGGCGGTCTTGGCCTCGCGGACGATCTCCTCGAATTTCTTCGCGGGGGCGGGGGCGGGGGCAGGAGCGGACGGGGCGCCGGGGGCCGGGGCCGAAAGGTTGAACTGCTTGATCGTCGCCAGCGCAGACTCGCGGGCGGAAAGCTCGACAGCGGCTTTGAGCTTGGCGCTCATTTCGCCGGGCTTCTCTTCGTCGGGAACGACGGCGGGATCAACAACGGGACCGGCTTCGAGTTTGGAAAGACGCTCAAGGAGCGGCGTGAGATTGGCAGACATGGCGGAATCAACCGCCGCTTTGATTTCTTCGGGAGTCATTTGAAGTTTGTTTTTTTGGTTTTCGCTGAAAAGCCCGGTCGGGTTTGCCGCCGGTTCCGCGACGAGGTCGCAAGAGTAGATTTCGACGCAACGTGCGAAGGTCTTGCCTTCCCGTTTTTCGTCGGGGCCTGAAAAGCTGATGCTCATGCCGAACGTGTCGGGGATCGTTTCGGCGATCTCCATGAGGAACTCGCGATGCGGAGAGCTTTTAAGCAGGTGAAAATCTCCGCGGAGCGTGTCCCCATCAACCTTGAATCCCTTGAGTGAACCAACGATTTCAGCGACATCACCGACATGGCCCTTCATGGTTGAAATCTTCACCTTGAGCCCGTTTTTGTAGGTCTCGGCAGAGGTCTTGACCTGCGAAAGCGTGGTTGCGTCGATGTCAACGCCGTGCCCGAGGGCGGGGCCGATGGTGATAACCGCAACGCCAAGGATAACGCCCGTATCGCGATCAACGCGGGCGGACTGGAAACCGATGGAAAATTGGCGAGTTGCGGCGCTCATTTACAAATAGGGCGTTTCGTCAACTTGTGGCAGATTTGTGAAACGGCGCGCGTATCCGGTTTTCGGCTACCGGTATTCGTAATACAAATACTGTATCCAGTTTTGCAATACTGTATCCATCAATCGGATACGGTATTCACTAGATGGATACATAGTGTTTTTGGTGGTGGCGTATCTTCTCTGCGAATACGCGCATCCAAATTTCTGATACGCATATTCATTAAATGAATACGCTAGTATTTACATTTCGGATACGTGAAAACTTGAAACGGGAAAGCGTTTATCCGTTCCAAGGAGTAAATCCAAAGAATGTTCCACGTGGAGCAATTCCACAGACGCCGTCTAGCTGGTCGAAAACGGGCGCAAAAAAGCCCCACCCGGTGAAGGGTAGGGCTGGGACTGGGGTCGGAAAGGCTCAGGGAGTGGGCGGAATCAGCACAAGAGCGGCAATCCTAGCCCGCGCCCCCTCCTGACTCAAG
>JBAYVY010000374.1:0-3017 GCA_041674345.1 Phycisphaeraceae bacterium
CCTTCCCGGTTCCCCTCGGATTTCCCTGGATCCCCAAAATCATTGGCGTTGATTTTTTAAGGTTTGGGGGGGGCCGCCACCCGCCCTCCCCCCCCCCCCCCCCCCGAACCCAACATGGACATCACCACCATCGACGTCATGCAAATCCTCCTCAGCGCCTTGCAATTCGCAAGCGTCTCGCTGCTGGTCTGGTCCGTGTTCCGCGTCCGCCTCAAGGGCGAGCCGCCGGTCAACCGCCGCATCGCCCTGGCGCTGGGCATCACCGGACGCCAGACCGTTTTCGACATGCCCGTCACCCGCCAGTTCATGCTCGCCATGCTCCTGGCCTCGCAACGCTTCCCCTTCTTCCGAAAGCGCGTCAGGCAAGACCTCGAGGCCTGCGGCAATCCCAACGCCTACAGCGCCGAGGAATACCTCGCGCTCTGCTTCGCCTCCGCCGTGATCGGACTGGTTCTCGGCGGCTTCCTCGCCGGCACCTTCGGAACGCTCGGCGTCGTCGTCCTCTTCGCATCCCCCTTCATCGGTTTCTACATCCCACTCTGGGCCTTGCATGAGTCCGGTTTCACCCGCACCCTCCGCATCGCCAAAAAAGTCCCCTACTCGCTCGATCTGATCGCCCTCATGATGGAAGCCGGCTCCACCTTCACCGAAGCCATCGACACCGTCATCCGCGACGAACCTCATGACGATTTCCACCAGGAACTTCGCCTGGTCCAGGGCGAAATCGAGTTCGGCTCCACACGCGCCGCCGCCCTGGCCAGCATGGCCAACCGCATCCCCCTCGACTCCCTCCGCGGCGTCGTCGGCGCGATCAACCAATCCGAAGCCCTCGGCACCCCCCTTTCGGTCATCCTCAAAAACCAGGCCTCGATGCTCCGACATCTGCGATCGGTCCGCGCGGAGGAACTGGCCGCCAAGGCCTCACTGAGCATCCTCATCCCCTCCATGCTGATTCTGCTGGCCGTGGTGCTGGTCATGTTCAGCCCCTTCATCCTCGCCATCTGGCGCAACAACGGCAAAATCTTCCCGTGAGAAGGGTTTGCGTCCTGCGTCCTGCGCCGCGTGATGGTCGAAGAAGAGTTCATTCCCGATCCGAACAGTCGCGTCCCCAAGGGAATCGTCACGCCGTGGCGCACATTTCTGACAGCCCACGCCAACGTGATGGTGGCGACGGGAAAAAAAGCGGGACAGGTACGGTTTTGCGGGAATGTGTGAATCGCGGGCGGGCAATGGGGGAGGCGGCGTGGATGGAACGGGGGGTGAAGAAACCGGATTTGCAGACCCAAGTAAAACCGTACCTGTCCCGCTTTCTTGCCCGATTTCCTGATCGCCGAGGCAGACGTACACGATGGCGACGCCCGTTGGAACGGTCGTCTTGCTCACCCGACGCCCAAGGGCATCGAAGGTGTAGGTAACATCGGCGTTGCCGTCGCCAGTGGTATCGGCGGCAGCCAGTTTGTTGTCGTAATCCCAGGTGTAGTTCTGCGCCACGCCGGCGTGTGGTTGCTGGGCGATGTTGCCCTTAGGATCGTAAGTGATCGTCTGCGCTCCGCGCGCGGTCAGTTCATGTGCGTCGTCGTGCGTGCGAAGTTCCGGGGCGCCGTTGATGGTCGTACTCGTCCAGTCAGCCACGAACGACAAGTCCCATTGCTGTGAATCAACGCCGTTGTTGCGCTGCCAATTCACAAGGCGATCTTCGGCATCGTGGCCCCCTGTCGGAATCGTGAAGCCCCAGTTGGCCATTAAGCCGGTGGCGGTCTCCGCCGTGCGATTCTTGTTGGCGTCATATGTGTAAGCGTAACCGCCGACCGTTGTCGTGTTGATCGACGTGACGAGGTTGTCCTGTCTCGTGTAACTGCGCGTCTCGGCGAGTGTGCTTTCGTAGGTCGTGCCCGTGAGGCGACCCCCGGCATCGTAACCCCGGACGGCGAGTGTGTGATTGCCGCCCACGGAATCGGTGTAACGCACCTGCTGCAATTGGTAGCGAGCCGTGTAATCCCGATTCACCACCGTGGCGTCGGGGTAGGTGATGGTGGTCATTTCATTGCGCGTGTTATATGCGGTCTGCGTCGTGAACGTCTGACCGAACGTGTTGACGGTCAGCGATTCACTTGCGAGCCGGCCCACAGGATCGTAGGTGCGCGTCACAAGGTTATTGTAACGCGCGCTGCTCGCGGTCAACAGACGGGAATCAGTGTCGTAAGTGAACGTGTCATTGCCGCCTGTGGGATAGCCACGCGTCGCCATGCGACCCGCCAAGTCGTAGGCCCATGTGATGGTGTTCGATCCCTGATCCGTCAACTTCCGGGGGCGGGCCGCTCCGTCGTAGAGGTAATCGATGCGGTCGCGCCGACCGTTGGACTGGAACTCGTCGTCTTCGGGATACACCGCCAACTCGCGCAGGTTCCGGGGGTCGTAGGCGTATTCGGTTGTCAAAGAACTCGATCATGCGGTGGGTTTCGCTTTTGTTCGCTTGCTTTCCGTCCTTTCTGAGTAAGAAGCCAATAGTTTGTAATCCCGACTATTGCACCGCACACCCACCCTACCCAATTCGTTATCCAATATTCGGCGTCGAACACCGATATCATGTGGATAGGCCAAGGGGGCAAATGGGGCATAAGCAGCCAACCCGCCAAAAAAAAGGCCAATATCGCAACCGTAATGGAAGAAATAATGCGCATGAGCTTTCCGTTCCAGTATCGTTGAATCGCTCTTATTGAGAACTCTTTTTATCGCGTTTAATCGTCCATACAAGCGACAAAACCATGCCGGTTGATCCAATACAGGAAATAGCCACTGTTGCCGCGCGACTGAATGGTGTTATGGGTTTCGGCTTCCCACTGTTTGTGTCATAAGACCGAGTGAGTATTTTCTCTGGGAAGAAAATACTTGTAGTAAGTGGCCGTGCAGGAATAACTGATAAGATTGCGAAGCAAATGGGACCGCGTGGTTGGACGGAGCCGCAGATCGCAGAGGCCCTGAAGTCTGGGCAACAGATTCCTGCCATCAACAAGGCG
>JBAYVY010000375.1:0-3016 GCA_041674345.1 Phycisphaeraceae bacterium
CACGGGTGATCGCCGTTTTTGAGCCAAAAACGAATGTTTGTCGAAAAATGGTCGAACATTGGCTCATCTTACCGCCGTTTTTGAAGCAGAATCGAGGCTTTTTGACCCCGTGAACGGTTACCTTCTGGCGGAGGTGAAGCGTGATCGATTATCCGAAACTTACTGCGATTGATTTCTGGTCGCGTGTGTTGCGTCGATGTGCGGAGCGTGGCGGTTGGGAGTTGCGACAGTTGAAAGTCTCGAACGCGGGCCGGACGATTTACGCTTCATTTCGTCATCGGGAGCATCGTTCGTGTTGTGTGCGTGTGTCGGATCATGCACCTGGGCGGTTTCGTGGTTCGCAAGAGCGGATGTACTCCGTGACGTTGGGTCACGCTGGTCGTTTGGTTGACCTGGCGGGCTTCCTGATGAAGCCGGAGACGATGCCGCATGTTCGGGCGGTGGCTGGCCGCGATTGCTCCCCTGTGACCCGCGGGCTTCCGGGGGAGCCGGGGGTGTCGGGGGCTGGCCCTGAAGCCCCTGACGGGGTTCCCTACGTTGTGTGAGGCTCGCTAATGCCAAATACTTGTGATGGTGTCGGCGTTGTTGGGCCGCTCGCCGCACCGGCGAAGCCGGGCGAGCGGCCCCCGTTCGTCCCCCCCCATCCTGATAGGGGGGTCCTCACCCCACTTCTCCCCTCTATACCATTGTTATTTATTCAAAAACGCATGTTTCGTGTTTTGGTGTCAAAATGGCAGTGTGGTCGAATGATCGGTGTATGTTTGGTATTTTGCGGGGCTCGGCGAATTTCAATACTGGAATACAATATGGTATTGACACTGGTATGAATCATGGTATATTGCTTAGTACCCAGTTGCAAAGGAATATCCCATGTTGAAAAAGAAACAGGCAGTCGGACGTGACGAAGGCAAAGCCCGGTTTGAATTGCGATTTGATGCGGATTTGTACGAACGCATCAAGTCGATTTCGGATCAGGCGGGCGTGAGTGTGAATCAGTTCATGCAGGGCGTGGCGCGATGGGCGGCGGATCATGTGCATTTCGGTGAGCCGCATTGTGTGTTTGGTTCAAGCGGCGGTGTCGTGTTGTCGGATGAAAAGTCGGGCGTGGTTTGGTTCGGCGAGGAAGGTGTCCCCGGTGAGGGCGACGTGGTGGTCGAGGATGAAAATGGCCAGCCGCGTATTGAGGGAACGGGAGAGTTGGGCTATGTGGCATTTGCTCTTGATTTCTCGGCGGCTCGTGCGGTGCGGACGGATGTGGCGATGGTGAAGGGGGGTGTGAAGTGAATCCGCAACGTAATGAGTTTGAACCGCTGCTTGTCGATACGCCGGTGATGGCGAAGAAACTTGGCATCAGTCCGAAGCATTTGTGGAACATGACCAAGGCGGGCGTCGTGCCCGTCGTTCGCCTTGGCCGTCGCGTGAAGTATCACGTTGCGACGGTTGAGCGATTCTTTGTTGAGCGTCAGGTGATTGCGAATGGAGGTCTTCATGGCGACACTATCGCGGACGAAGGCGGGCCGGTTCATCGTGCAAGTGACGGGCCGGGATGACAAGCGGCGGTCGGTGCGGCTCGGCAAGGTCGATGAGGGCCGGGCGGAAACCTTGCGGCGTCGGATTACCGACTTGGAGCAAGCGGCGTTGTACGGGGATCAGATGACCGGAGAGACGCGGCGATGGCTTGTCGATCTGGATGGGTTGCTCCGCGATCGGCTCGCCGCTGTGGGGCTTGTAGCGGCTCGTGAGCGTCTTACGCTGGGCAAGCTGCTGGAGGAATACATCGAACGTCGCACGGATGCGAAGTTGGCGACGGTCGCGGTGTGGGGACACACGAAACGCAATCTCATTTCATTCTTCGGGGAAGACCGCCATATACGCTTGGTCACGTCGAATGATGCCGAGGATTGGCGGCGCGATCTGGTGAACCAGAATCTTTCGGACAACACGGTGCGTCGTCGGTCGGGTATCGCAAAACAATTCTTCCATTACGCGGTGAAGCGGGGATACATTGCGGTCAATCCGTTCGTCGAGTTGGTGTCGGCCGTACATGGCAACGCGGATCGTCAGTTCTTCGTTACGCGGGCTACGACGGTGAAGGTGTTGCAAGGGTGCCCTGATGCCGAGTGGCGGCTTATCGTCGGCCTGTGTCGATTTGCGGGGCTGCGTTGCACGTCTGAAGTGTTGGGGTTGCGATGGGCGGATGTTGATTGGGCAAACGAGTGGTTTACGGTTCACAGTCCGAAAACCGAGCGTCACGCGGGGAAGGCGACGCGCCGGGTTCCGATCTTCCCTGACCTGGCACCGTTGCTCCGTGAAGTGTTTGAAGCTGCCGAGCCGGGAGCGGAGTACGTCATTACGCGATATCGTCGATCTGGTGTGAATCTTGGGACACATTTTCGACGCATCATCGTGCGGGCGGGTGTCGAACCGTGGCCGAAGTTGTTTCAGAATCTTCGCAGTTCATGCGAGACGGAGTTGGTGGACAAGTGGCCGGCTCACGTTGCGTGTGCGTGGATTGGTCACAGTGAGAAGGTCGCCTTGAAGCACTATCTGCAAGTGACGGATGAGCATTTCAAAAAAGCGGTGCAGAATGCGGTGCAGACTGGTCGGGAATTGAGTGGTCAGGAATTGCACGGCGGAGAAGATGAAAAAAACATGTTGACACAAACTGTTGCTGATGCGACAGTAAGCGACATGATGCAAAACCTTACATATCAGTACGATGTGTCAAAAACCGGGTCAATGGTCAGGGGCGGACTTGAACCGCCGACACCCGCATTTTCAGTGCGGTGCTCTACCAACTGAGCTACCTGACCGAATGGGCAAGTCCTTTAAGTTAATCCGATACGAGATTTTGTCAAGCGCCCGCAACAGCGTGTAGGAACTCAGGAACTCAGGGGTGCATGACAGTTTTCGCGGGGGGATAGCCGACAAGATGTAGTGGTGGGTCGCCCCGGACGGCGATCCGACGGCAGCCAACGAGCAAGGAGGTTCCATCATGGCGGCACGGACGACACGA
>JBAYVY010000376.1:0-3010 GCA_041674345.1 Phycisphaeraceae bacterium
CGCCCCCGGAACCCCCGCCCCCGGAAGTGCGGCCCCCGGTCAACCGACCGACGAATTGGAACAGGCCAGTGTCGGCGATGAAGTCAATACCACACTGACGCTCCTGCTGCCCTGGGTCATTTCAGTTCTTTTGCACTTCGGCATCATCCTCCTGGCGTTCTTCCTGGCGTACACCGTCCAGGCGCCCAAGGAAGACGACTCCACCGTCATTCCCCAGGCCAAACTTCTGAACGACAACCCCTCCGAACTGCTGGTCTATTCCGAACAACTGGATGTCACCGCCACGACCGAAATCCCCCGCGACATCCAGACGCAGGAAGTCGCCAAGGGCGATCCCCTCTCGGCGGTCACCACCGAGACCGCCGATTCATTGGCGCTGATCGGCGTGTCCGGCAGCAAGGCGCTGCCCGCCGGTTCCAAGATCGGCAAGGACAAGACCGGCGTGGGGATGTTCGGCCTGGGCGGCAACGCGCGCACCGTCGTTTATTGCGTCGATGCCTCCGGCTCGATGGTTGACAGCTTCAACTTCGTCATTAATGAACTGAAAGACTCGCTGCGAAAACTCAGCCCCGAACAGCGGTTCAATGTGGTCTTTTTCCAGGCCGGCAGCGCCTTGGAAGTGCCCACCCCCAACCGCGGGATGAAGAAGGGCACGCTCCAGAACATCAAGCTGGTCAGCGACTGGATCAGCACCGAGAGCCGGAACGTGATCCCGCACGGTTCGACCGATCCGATCAAGGCGGTGACGCTGGCGTTGAGTTTCAAACCCGATCTGGTTTATATTCTGTCGGACAATATCACCGGTCGCGGTCGGTATCAGATCGACCAGAAAGACCTGCTCAAACTGATCGAGGACACCAAGAAACAGCAGCACTCGACCACCCGCATCAACACGATCCAGTTTTTGTACCCCGATCCGCTGGGCACGCTGAAACTGGTCTCGGAAAAGAACGGCGGACGCTACCGCTTCGTGGACGAATCCGTGGTCGGCGGCAGATAACCCCCACGACCAACGACTAACGACCTAACGGCTATCTTCGGAGTATCGCGTGGGACTGAACGGCAGGTTTATCGTGGCGGCGACCGGGGCGGCGGCGGTTCTGCTCGGACTGTTCGCCTCGATCGCGGCGGCGGATGAAATCCGCATCGGCAACATTCCCTACGCCGGCATCCGCATCATCGACATCACCGCCGATTCCGTGGAGTATTTCTTCCAGGGCCAGCGCCGCACCGCCGAACTGGACCGCGTGACCGTGGTGGACATCGCCAAATACCCGGCGTTCGGTGAAGCGATCAAACAAATGGACAGCGACCCGGCGACCGCCGCCGATCAGTTGCGCGGGGTTCTGGCGGATGTGAAAGAGGATTTTCTGCGTCCGCTGGTACAGAGCCGGTTCGTCATGGCGTTGGATGCCGCGGGCCAGTTCGACCAGGCCGTGGCGGAATATGTGAAACTGGTCACGAACCATTCCGACAGCTATTTCGCGCAGACCGTGCCGTCGAAACTGACCAACGACCCGGCCCAGTTGCAGGCGGCGGAAAAGACGCTGAGCGGCGCGCTGGCCGGCATTCGGGGCGATGCACAGAAACAGGCGGCTGAGAAACTGCTGGCGCAAATCCAAAAAGCCCTCAAAGCCCCCCCCGGAAGCGGTGCCCCCGGAGGCCCGCCTGCTTCAGCAGGCGGGGAGTCCGCCCCCGGCAGGGCCGCGGCCCCAGAAGCCCCCGCCGATCAGGCCGCCGCGGCGCCGGAGGCGAGCTTCATCAGCATGTCCGTCATTGAATCATTGATGCGGTCCAAGCAATATCAGCAGGCGGTGGACCAGGCGAACATGATGATGGGCCGGCCCAACGCGCCGCTGCCCGATCTTTTTTATCAGCGGGCGATCGCCGAGGACGCGATGGGCGAACACACGCGGGCGGCGATGAGCTACCTCCGCGTGGCGATCCATTTCCCCGATCACAACCTGGCGATCCCCGCGCTGTTCCAGGCGGGGCAGCAACTCAGCAAGACCGGCGACAACGCCGATGCCGCGAAAGTGTATCAACAAGCCCTGAAACGCGCCAAAGACGACGCGACCAAGCAACAAATTCAACGGGCGCTGGACGCCCTGCCCGCCCCCGGAAGTGATTCCCAAAAATGACCCCGGAAGCCCCGAAGTAACCCCCGAACTGAACTTTTGCGAAGTTCGGTTTAAACACAGAGTCCACAGAGTGAAAAACACGGAAAATACAGCCCGAAAAATCTTCTCTGTGTTCTCTGCGAACTCTGTGTTGAAATATTTTTTCGACTTTTGCAAAAGTTCACCCCCGGAAGTAAACCCCTGATCGGTCGCGTGGTATGCGACCGGTGGATGAAAACGACTCGACTCAACCTGTTCCGTTTTGGTAACGAAGGAGACCGCATGAGCGTGTTCAAGAAAGCCCTGTTGGCCGGCGTGTTGATGATGACCCTGTTGTTCGGCGGATATGCGATGGCGCAGGATGCGGCCCCGGCCCCCGCCGCCCCCGCACCGACAGTCCAGGCGCAGCAGAAAGGCCAATCCGGCGCGGCCATGTGGTTCTGGAGTCCCGGCAGCTTGTTCGGCAGCGCCCAGATTTGGCTGCTGATCGGTATGAGCATCGCCACCGTCGCGCTGATTATCAACTTTTCCCTGGCCAACCGCCGGCTGACCATCGTGCCGGTCGATACCGTCGCCGAACTCGAAGGCCTGCTGACCGACAAGAAGTTCCGCGAGGCCATTGACGCCGCCGGCGCCGATCCGAGCATCTTTGGCCAGATGATGCACGCGGCCCTGAGCGAGGCGTCCAACGGTTACGGCGCGATGGAACGCGCCCTCGAAGAGACCGGCGACCTGGAATCCACCAAACGCGTCCGCGCGATGGAATGGCTGAACGTCATGGGCGCCATCGGCCCGATGATCGGTTTGTTCGGGACGGTGTACGGCATGATCGTGGCGTTCCAGTCGATCGTCGCCGCCGCCGGCAAGCCCTCGCCCACCGACCTGGCCGC
>JBAYVY010000377.1:0-3008 GCA_041674345.1 Phycisphaeraceae bacterium
CAGCGTGTCCCGATGGCGTGTGTTGACCGCGGCCAGCGAGTCGAGAACGGCTTGCTGGAATTGCTGATGCGTGGGGTAGTAGCGGCCGCTGAGGCAGTCCTTTTTGATGAACTTCCACAGCCGCTCAATCAGATTCAGGTGGGGCGAGTAGCCGGGCAGGAACAGCAGATCGATCCCCAGCGTCGCGGCGTGAGCGATCACTTTCTTGCAATGTGGATAGCGGGCGTTGGCCAGCACGATCGTGATCGCCCCCGGAAGTTCGCCGCCGTGCATCGCGCGCAGCTTGTCGAGCAGTTCGCAGACGGTCGCCGCGGTCGCCGCGACGTAAGCACGTAAGCCCGTAAGCCCCGTAAGCCCTTGTCAAAGCGAGCAAATTGACGTTTCTTCGCAAGATTGTCATAATTCAACGTCCTCAGCCGGTGTGGCGGAATTGGCAGACGCGGCGGATTCAAAATCCGTTGGGGCTAATAACCCCGTGTGGGTTCGACTCCCACCTCCGGCATTCACAAGCTACGCCCCGTGCGTAGCTTGTGTCGTTTCGGGAGGAGTGGGGATCGCAAGGTTTAGGCACGCCAAAAATAAATTGCGTCACTTTTCAGACGCAACGCCGTTGCATCTCCCTTTGCGTCACTGCGCCGCGGCGACCCACGGAAGTATGGGTTGTTGGGTTTGAGGACGAAGCAATTGCATCTGTCCCAGCGACTCGTCGGCCCGATGCACCTTGGCGTAATACTTCATTGTGGTGGACAGCGTGGTATGCGTCGCCCATTCCATCACGACGTTGGGCGGAGCAAGTCGCGCCCAGTCGTCGATGCAACTTTTACGCAGCGTATGGAATGGTTTGCTCCACGGTTCCAATCCCGCCCGTTTGCACGCCTGTTTGAATTGTTCATAGCCCTGCTTCGGTGCATCGCGTGGCACAACGTACCCATCAATCCGAATCGCCGCCCCCGGAAGCCCCGGAAGTGTGGGATGTCGCAGTTCCTCAAGTATGGTCCGCAGTTCCGCGCAGATCGGCACACGCGCATCGACCTTGGCGAAACGCTCAACCTTCATCGGCCTGAACGTCAACACGCCCTCGTCGAAACGCACATTCGACCATCGCAACCCCAACGCATCGGAGTAGCGCAGCGCCGCCAAACGGCAGAGCGCCAGCAGTGGTTTCAGCGATTCGTGGGCCGCGTTGTAAAGTTTCCAGAACTCATCCGCGTCGATCTTGCGCCAAGTCGAGGCCGGTGACTGAGGCAGACCCAGCTTCTTGGTGGGGTTGCGGGGCATCAGATCGTCGTCGAACGCCTCGTTGAAGATGGCGGCGACCAATCTCATGTATTTGACCACGCTGACGGCGTTGGCGCGACGGTGGTTCTTGTTGTTCAGCGCGTCATGTAATTTGTGCTGGGCCAATCGAACCCGGAACTGTTCGAGATCAAACTTGGTGATGGTGTTCAACCGGCGGTCACTGCCGAAATGCCGAATGAGAAGCCGCTTGGTGATGTCGTAGTCCCGCATCGTTTTCGGCTTTCGCCCGGCAGCGCGTTTACGCTGGATCAACAGTTCCAACCACTCGCCGAGAGTCGGAATCGTTTCCGGCGAGCGAGCGCGGGGATCATGTTCAAATTCCACTTCGATCCGCGAGAGCAGTTTCTGCGCCTGGCGTTTGGACAGTTTGTCGCAGCGGCCGATGGACCGGCCCCGCCGTTTCCCGGCGGTCGGGTCGTACCAACGGGCGTCCCAATAGGCGATCCCGCCTGCGTTACGTTTGACGAGCGTGATGGCGTGTCGTGACATAAATATCTCCGTTCCGACCTCGCGAGCGGTGCCGAGGCCGAAAGTGTTGCGTCTGAGAATCCGCTCCGTCACATGAGGGCAACCCCCGGAATAAACTCAAGGCCGAAGCACAAAAAGTGGGTTAAATGTGGGTAACTTCCGGGGGCGGGGGTCATTTGGGATTCGCGTCGGTCTGGCGTTCGAGGAAGCGTTCCAATTCAAGGCGGCGGTAGAAAACGCGCCGGCCGACCTGCGTGCCGCGCAGCAGGCCCATGGCGCGATAGCGTTCCAGCGTGTGTTGCGGATGGCTGATGCCGGTGGTGTCGAGCCGCAGGTAACGGATCGCCTCGCTCTCGGTGAGCAGTTCAGGGCAAGGGCGCGACGGCTCGATCTCCACGAGACGACCGTCTTGCTTTTCGTAACGCGGCGGAAGAATGGCTGGGCTGACAACATTCATGGATCACCGTCCATAGTTGGAACATGGAGTCTTCCTGTTGACGTGAACGATTACTCGCGGTTGGGATCAATCCACGCCCGCAGGCCAGCGGCGATGAACGCTCTGTGAATGCGTTTGACAGCGGTGTTAACAGTGTCGCGGCCGCACCTGAGTTGTTTTGCAATGACCCTCTGCGATTCCCGCAAACCACCATCGGGCGGGCGAATCGCGCTGTGCATGGATGCGTTTCCCCCGGATCGGCGGCGGCGTGATCTGGACAATCTTCAAAAATCAAGCATTGACGCGATCCAGCACGCCGGGGTGTACGAAGACGACAGCCAAATCGATCTGCTCCTCACCCAACGCCGCGCAATTGTATCTGGCGGTCGGCTGGTCGTGCATATCGGTGTGCTGCCCCTGTCTCGCTGCCCGCTGTGTGGTGCCCCTCTCACCAGCCAGAACTGAACGACGTCGTTCACACGCACTACGGAATTTCTATGCGAACAACGAACAAGGACAACCCGGCGGTGTCACAGGCCGAACTACTCGGCGCAGCGCTGCGCTACTGCGCCGTGGCGGATTGGTTCGAGACGCAGCCGTGCCCGTGGACCAAACAGATGTCGGTTGATCAGGCGATGGCGCTGTTCAACCACGTCGAGGGAGAATTGCGGGAACTGGGCGCTAAGGAGCCGCGAAAGAATAACTTGACAAATTTTCCACTGCCGATCTCGGCTTGGCCGATGGATAGGACATGGACGCTACCCTTGTCGAACGGATTCGGCGGAAGTATCAGGTGATGCCCGTC
>JBAYVY010000378.1:0-3002 GCA_041674345.1 Phycisphaeraceae bacterium
AAAACGGCGTTTTTGACCCAAAAACGAGGGTTGCAAGAGCCAAAATCGACCTTTTTCGTTAGCTTTCATTGGCTGACCCTCATTATTGGCTCAAAAACGGCGATTCTCCGTGAACGGTTACCCGGACAGTAGTGATTGCAGGTGTGTCATTTTCCGCCGGGCGCCGCCGATCTGCTCAACCGCGTCGGACTGGCCCACCGCGTCAAGCACCGCCCCAACGAATTGTCCGGCGGGGAACGCCATCGCGTCGCCATCGCACGCGCACTCATCAACCAACCCGACCTGTTGCTCGCCGATGAACTGGCGACGCTGATCGCCAAGGCGGAAATAATTGACAAGCGCCTATCCAAATGTATAATGAGGAATGAACCGCGATGAATACCGCAGCCCGAAACGCATGGCATACCATCCGTCGATGCGTCGCATCCGAACGTGTGCGGCTGTTGTCGCACTTCACCCGGCGCATGGACGAGCGGGGCGAGACGTGGCCGGATGTGCTGGCGGTGCTGGATGCTCCGGCGGCGGTTCGCCCCGATGGCGCGGACGAATGGGGCCGGGCGCGCCGGATCATTTCCGGGGAAGCGGCGGACGGGCTGCCGCTGGGCATGGTGTGTGTGATCGGTCGTGACGACGCCGGCGATCTGACGGTGTTCATCACCCTGTTTTGGGAAGCCCCCGGAAGTAAACCTACGGAAGGTGCGACATGAACAAGAGCAAGACACAAGCGAAGCGAAGCGAGAGCGGCGGAGTGATCCATGAAGACGTGCCGTACACGATGAAACTCCCGGACGGCCAAACGGTGTTTGTGCTTGTTCCGGCCAAGTGGTGTGAACGGGACGTGAGCGGGGAAATTGCCTTCAAGTCGGACGCGGTGCGATTTCTGGACAAGGTTCGCGTCATGGCGATGAAAGTACCGAAACAACCGACGCCGGGCTTCATTCACACGCTGCGCGAAGCGTTGGGGCTGACGCAGGCCGAGTTCGGCCAACGGCTGGGCGTGGACCTGATGACCGTATCCCGCTGGGAGCGCGGCACGAGTCGCCCCGGACGGCTGGCGCTGAAAGCGTTGGAAGAATTGAAAACTGCGGCGGCTCGCCAAGGCGTGACACTGGCGGCATGATCGAAAGGCGGGACACAAAGACAAAGAGCAAACGCGGCAACGGGCAAGGTTCGCTGTTCAAGCGGTTGGCCGATGGACCCTGGATCGGCGCATGGTATGACCACGGCGGCGAACGCCGGGAGAAATCCACCCGCACCACCGACCGGGCGGCGGCGCTGCGGATGCTGGGCAGGATCATCACCGATGAGGAATTGCGGCGGCGCGGCATCATCGACCCGGCGGCGGAGCGCATCGCGGATCATCGCAAAATGAAACTGTCCGCGCACCTTGCGGACTGGCAACAGGCGATGAGCGCCGGCGGCTCGACACGCATGGGCATATCGTCATGTCCATCACCTACGCCACGCGGGGGCTTGGCGGGGATGAGCAAACCATGCTGTCCGACGTGACGCCGGATCGGGTGATGGCGTCGGTGAAGAAACTGAAAGATGCGGGGCGCTCCCTGCGGACATGCAGCGCCGCGATCAAAGCGGCCAAGGCGTTTACCCGATGGTGCGTCCGTTGTGGGCGGTTGGCTGGCGATGAACCGCAGGCCGAACGGATGCGAGCGACGGGAACGGACCATGCCCGCGCCGACGCCCCCGGAAGCGCCCGCCACCAACTACGCTACGGCAGCGTGAAACGGCGTGATGCGGCGCAACGTGGCGCGATGAACGATACGCCGATGCGACTGACCGGCGATGATCGAAATACACTTGTTTTACCGAGTGGAAGTAGCGCGGCGCAACGCGGCGCTAAGAGAAAATGGAACGAGGACGGCAGGAATCGAACCTGCAACCTTCTGATTCGTAGTCAGATGCTCTATCCAATTGAGCTACGCCCTCACGTTCGGCCTGCTGGTCGAAGCGGGCAAGGTATGTTAACGTCGCGGGTTTCACGGAGCAAATCAGATGAGACCCAGACCGGCGAATCAGTTGCGGGAGGTGCGGATCGAGCGGCATTACCCGACGCACGCCCCCGGAAGCGTACTCATGGAAATGGGCGAAACGCGGGTGCTTTGCACGGCGAGCGTGAGCCGGGACGTGCCGGGGTTTTTGATCGACAAGGCGACGGGATTGGCGCGAAGCGGGTGGATCACGGCGGAATACGCGATGCTGCCGGGTTCGACTCCGGGAAGGAAGGATCGAAAAATCGACAGTCGGGCGACGGAGATCAAGCGATTGATCGGACGGGCGTTGCGGGCGGCGGTCGATCTGGACAAGATGCCGGGGGTGGCGATCACGTGTGATTGCGATGTGTTGAAGGCGGACGGCGGGACGCGCACGGCGTCGATCACCGGGGCGTTCGTCGCGCTGGCCGATGCGGTGACGTGGGCGCGCCAGCAGGGCTGGATCGACCCCCGCCCCCGCCCCCGGAAAAATCCCCGGGAAAATCCCCGGAAAAATCCCCGGATGGACCCGATCGTCGGCCCGGTCGCGGCGGTGAGCGTCGGCGTGGTCGATGGCAAGGTCGTGCTGGATTTGGATTATGCGTTGGACAGCAAGGCGGAAGTCGATATGAACGTGGTGATGAACCACCGCGGCCAATACATCGAAGTGCAGGGCACGGGCGAACACGGCACGTTCGACGGCCAGCAGTTGAATGCGATGCTGGGAATGGCGCGGCGGGGGATCAAGCAGTTGATCGCGGCGCAACGGAAGGCGCTGGGATGGTAAGACGGCGCGCGGCGTACCGCGGGGGCACTGAAGCGCCCCCGCCTTATTTGGAAGCGCCTTTGCCCCAATCCTGTTCGGCACATGATTTGCCGAGGCCGGTTGATCTTATACCATTCGCGTCCAATAGTTGATTCAACTATCTTGAGGGGCATCAGCCGATGAAAGTAAGGGCCTGGCGATGGATCGTCCGGCGGCTTCGGCGAACACTTCGTTGGCAAGGATGCTCA
>JBAYVY010000379.1:0-2969 GCA_041674345.1 Phycisphaeraceae bacterium
CGGTGGTGGCCGTATCATTCGCGAATCACTGAAGGTGCTCGAACCGGGGATGGACTTGGCGATGCAAGAGATGGGGGAACCCGTGGCGCGCGGCGATCCCGAATCTCCCTTGCGATGGACGGGGAAAAGCACCCGTCACTGGACCGGCGGCACTATCCGCCCCACCGCGCGCCGCGTCCCGGCACCGGATTAACATCCGGTGCTCAGCGCAATCACTTGCGGTGCTATGACAAACGCTTCCATGTCACCGAAGAAGAGATTCCCCGCCCCCGCCAAGTGTTTTAACGCTTCGTTAAACGCCATGCTCGGCATGGTTGAGTACCGCTTCGACCTGTTCACGCCGGACACCGGAAAACCACTGCGAAAAATCTTCCACCCGCGCGCCGGATTCGAGATTTTCAAACAGCGCCGTCACAGGCACGCGAATGCCCTTGAACACCCACGCCCCGCTGACCTTCCCGGCCAGCCGCTCCACCGCCGAACATTGGTCCAATCCAGCATGTTTTCATCCTACGCAACAGATCGAATCCCGGCAACACAACAGTCACCGCACCCCCGCACCTCGGAAGGTGCGACCGACAAAAAAATCCCCCCCGCTCTCAATCTCACCCGCGTCTTCCCGGACGCGGACACAAAATCCCTTCACGCCAGCCGCAGTCGCACCTCGACCGGCGCGCCTTTCGGCAGATCGGTCGTCAACCGGCCGTCGTGCCAGTGCGGTTTGACGGGCTGGCCGTTGACGGTGAAACCGGCGGGTTCCTTCTCGCACCAGCAGCCGAACTTCCCGCCGTCACGCAGCGTCCATTCGATCACCCCGCCGCTTCGATGCGTCGCGCTGATCGCCCCGCCGCTGTTGAACTTGTCCAACAGGCCGATCGCCGCGACGCCGCCCGTCACCGGCACGATCGTCGCGATCTCATACCCGCCCTGCGGCAGCGCCAACTCGTATTGCTCATCACGCCCCAGCAGGATCATCTTCTCCGCCACGTGCAGATACACCGCGAATTTCTCGCCGATCAGCGTCGGTACGTCGGCGGGCTTCACGCACCCGCTGATCGCCGCCGGCCCGCCGGAGTCCGGGGCGTCCGGGGCGTCCGGGGCGTCCGGGGCGGCATATCTCGCATTGAAAATGCCCACCACGCCCGACACCCCGCCGCCGTGGGTGTTCCATATCTTCAACAACACGTCCTCTTGCCGCACATCATGGAACAGGCAATCGCGCGTCGGCACACCGGGTTGATCGCACAGCAATGTCGTGCCGTCGCTCAGCACCAGTTTGCGAAGCAGGTCGAAATTGTGTTCGCCCGGTTTGTCCGACACATAAATCGGCGAACCGGACACCGCGCGACCCGCCGCGTGATAAGCCCCCCACTCGTGGCCCGACTGGAACATGTCCCAGTCGCCATGCCCGAACTGACCCCACCACACGCAGACCTGCGCATTGGTGTAAAGATGCAATCCGTGCGTTTCCGGCTTCTTCGGCCAGAAGTCCGTGCTCGACCGGAACAATGTCGAGTTCAACATCTGATACAGCATTTCGTTCGAGCATGACATGCAGTTGATGAGTGTGCCGTCGAATTGCGTCTGGGCCGCGCCTTCCAGCGCCTCGCGCCCGGTTCGCATGAACGCCACGCGCCCGCCCTGGCCCTGACACACGCCTTCGTGGGCGGCCTGGTTATCGACTTTCACCCCATCGACGCCCTGCGATCGCAGATGACGGTGATAATCCTGATAGAAACGATACGCATGTTCCCCGGCATAAATGCCGACCACCGTGCCGCACCAACCCATGTCGTCCGCACCGGGCCAAGTCTGATGGATGCCGGGGCTGTATTGCCGGTGGATGTAACGCACGCCATAGCCCGGCAGCGCGTCGGCGTCAATGCCCGCCCAATAGCCGTGAAACGCATGCCAAACCAAAAATTGCTCGACTTCAAACTCACCCTTGGCCATGTCCACGGTTGTTTTCAGGTCGCCGGGAAACTTCGCATTCGCCTTGAAGCTGGTCAATCGCCGGCTGCCCGTCGCCAGCGGTTCGCCCACGCCCTGCCAGCCATCATCCAGTATCAGCGACCGCGGCTGAATCCCGCCGGCGCGGAACTGCTCCAATCCCTGCCGCACCTTCTCATGCGACACCTCCCCGTAAAACGCATCCCACGTACACCAGCCGAAGTATCGCACGAACTCCGGCAATCGCTTGTCCTTGCGCAATCGCCCCGTACGCAGATGCGCCATCACCGCTTCCGCCCCGCGCTCGCACAGGGTATGCGCCTGCGAACCGACCGCGATGAACAACCCCGTCACGCCCGCCGCCTGTGCCGCCGGGTCGTTCGACTCGGCCACCAACACCAGTCGCCCCTGTTCATCACCCTGCACACTGCACCGCATCGCCCCGTCAATCAGCGGAATCACCAACGCCACGTCCGCGTCGGCCCCCCCGCTCAGTTCCAGCAGCAACGACTGCGTTTCCAGCGGAATTGTTTTCGCCTCGGTTCCCGCGCACGGCCTCATCCAGAACGGCTCGTACCGGGAACAGGCCGTGAACCGCCCGAACACCGGCCTGCCGATCGGCCACGTCAGCCGCGCCGCCTGTTTCTCCGCCGTGAACCGCACGAACACGCCGACGCCCGACGGATCATCGACGAGCGTCACGCCCGCCGGCACATCCGCGAATAATTCAACACGACCGTCAACCTTCAACGCACCGTTGCTCAACATATATTGCGACATACAACACCTCAACAATGATTGCGATAAGGGGCGGACATTGTACCGCCCCCCCGCGTGATACGCGCCGGGGTCGGGCCACTTGTCGCGATGGCGGGCAGGCCAAACGCATCCCAACTCTCCTACCAGCCACACCATCAACGCTTACGCACATCTCATGCACAACCACTCTCCGCGCACCATCCTGGCAACGCTCCAATGATGGGGATGGGTTGATTCAACCTCGTTTTCAACGCATTTTC
>JBAYVY010000380.1:0-2957 GCA_041674345.1 Phycisphaeraceae bacterium
CCCTCGCCCCCAGCCCCTCATCCCCTCCTCATTTCACTCTGTAACGTCTGTACCGTTTGTGACTGCCGCAATCGGATCATCCGGTGCGATTGGATTCTCTTCCTTAAGTCCCTCCCTCGCTTGGCCGAACATTCACTTGTCACCAATGACGGACAACCCGGAGCGGAGCGGCAAATGACACCTACTGCCACCATAACCAATCAACCGGAACTTACCTTCGCGCAACGCGACAAAATCATCGGAGGGGCCGTCAGCGACGTCTCCCACATCGCCACCCTTCCCGAAATCACCGTCAAAATCATCGAACTGGTAGAGAACCCCAATTCCACCGCGCAAGACCTTCATCTGATTATCTCCAACGATCCCGCCCTTTCCGCCCGCGTTCTGAAAGTCGTCAACAGCGCCTTTTACGCACTGCCCGGACAGGTCGGCTCCATCAACCGCGCCATCGTCCTGCTCGGCCTGAACGCCGTCAAAAACATCGCCATCGCCGCGTCGTTGGCCAAACTTTTCCGCGGCGGACGTCTCTGTCCCACCTTCAGCGCGCGCGACCTGTGGCAGCATTCCATCTCCGTCGCCGCCGCCACCAAACTGCTGGCCGAACGCACCGGACTGGCCGCGCCCGAAGAGGCGTTCCTCTCCGGCCTGATGCACGACATCGGCATCATGGTCGAAATGCAGGTCCGAAGACCCAAACTCCTCCAGGTCTTCGACCGCATGACCACCCAAAACGAAACCTTCCGACAGGCCGAACTCAACGTCTTCCTCGTCACACACGAACACTTCGGCCAGGCCCTGTGCGAACGCTGGAAATTCCCCGCCTTCCTCTCGCAGGTCGCCGGCTATCACCACCGTCCCGCCGAAGTCGGCGGCGAACATCGCCCCCTGGTCATGATGAGCCACGTCGCCGATGTCATGGCCGCCCGATCCGGTCTCGGCTACGCCGGCACCGTGGATCGGCCCGAATATCGCCAACCCGTCCAGGATGAACTTAAGTTGACCGCCCCGATGCTCGATGAAGTATTGGCTTTGCTCCCCGCCGCCGCGGAAGTTGCCGACAACCTGCTCAACAGTTGACGGATACCCCCGGCGACGCACCCCACACAGGCGTCTCTCTTTCTCCCTCCGGGCGACCAGAACTAATCCTTCTGGCCGCCTTTTTTTACGCGCTGTGCGGTTTGCGGGGTGCGGTTTGCGGCGATCACGCATCCCGCAAGCCGCATCCCGCACAGCGCTTCCGGGAGCTATACTATCCCCATGCCCACCGTCCTGCCCATCATTCAGCTCCTCGTCGCCCCGGTCATCATGATCTCCGCCTGCGGTCTGCTCTGCCTGGCCCTCTACAACCGTCTGGCCGCGATCATCAGCCGCGCACGCGCTTTCCACAAGGAATGGTTCGACACGCAGACCAAGCTCGATTCCATCACCGACCCGGTCATTCGTTCGCGCTTTCAGCATCGCGCCGCGGTGTTGCGCGATCAGGTCAACCAAATCCTCCGCCGCGCCCGTCTGGTCCGCGCCGCCCTTCAATGTCTGCTGCTGACCATCATCTGCATGTTGCTGTGCGGCGTCTCGCTGGGACTCACCCTCGTCCACGATCAGGTTTTTTCCTTCATCGCGCTGGGCAGTTTCACCGCCGGCGTGGTCACCACGATCACCGCCATGATCCTCGCCTTGCGCGAACTGGCCCATGCCCTCGATCCCATCGTTCTCGAACAAGCGGGCATCCAACTGCTCGAAGAATGACACGCATGAACGACAGGCAAGTCAAACCCGCATCGGCGCGCGTGGGGCGCATCGGCCTGAAACTCCAGGACGTCAACCAGCTTTTCAACTCGATGGACCCCGCCCCGTTCCCCGAAAAAGACCTCGACGATGATGCGGAAAACTTCATCGTCTCCTGGGCCAGGGAGTTTCCCCGACGCCTGCCCCTGCTGCTGGTCGTGCATCTGCCGCAAAAGTTCGCCGCCGAAGACCCCACGCCCATGATCGCCGCCGCCGTGCAAAACTTCTTCCGCTATAAAATGCGACTGGCCCGCCGCGAATTGCGACAACTGCTCCGCACCGGGCAGACCAGTCTTTTCGTCGGCCTGACCTTCCTCACCCTCTGTCTGCTCGGCGGCGAACTGCTCGCCCGCCTGTACACCGGCGACTGGACCCTGGTCCTGCGCGAAGGACTCACCATCGCCGGCTGGGTCGCCATGTGGCGACCGATGCAAATCTATCTCTATGACTGGTGGCCGCTCCAGCGCAACATCCGCGTCTATCGCAAACTCAGCCAAATGCCCGTCCAAATCCGCTGGCGCGCGTGACGGTTTCACCGCCGACCGCTGGTTTTCACACGCGGCAACCTCTATACTTCTTCCATCCAGCGAGGTCATGCCATGCGTTACACCGTCATTTTGGAACAGGAAACCGACGGCGGCTTCGTCGCCAGCGTCCCCGCCCTCCCCTGTTGCGTCAGTCAGGGCGACACCCGTTCGCAGGCGATGAGCAACATCCGCGAAGCGATTGACCTGTACGTCGCCGATTGTCTGGACGCCGGCGACCCCGTCCCCACCGAGGTCGGCAAGGAATTCGTCGAAGTCGATGCCGCCGCGTAACCGACCAGGGGATTCCGCAAATGTCCAAACTTCCCACCGACCTGTCCGGCCGCGAAGTCCGAGGGGCCTTGGAACGTGCCGGTTTCATTTTTCGCAGACAAACCGGCAGCCACATGGTTCTCCGCCGCGATGACCCCTACGCCCGCGCGGTGGTTCCCGATCACAAACAAATCCGCATGGGCACGCTGCGCCGCATCCTCGCCGACGCCGGACTCACAGCGGACCAATTCATGGTAACCGTTCACGGGTTTAAAAACGGCGTTTTTGACCCAAAAACGAGGGTTGCAAGAGCCAAAATCGACCTTTTTCGTTAGCTTTCATTGGCTGACCCTCATTATTGGCTCAAAAACGGCG
>JBAYVY010000381.1:0-2935 GCA_041674345.1 Phycisphaeraceae bacterium
CGGGTGGGGGAGCGTTTGGCCATGAGCGGTGTCTCGCGTTGGTGTCACTAAGTCATGAGTTTTACCACAAGAGACGCAGAGGCACCGAGAAAACAAAAAGATATTTCAACACTGAAGATCACAGAGGACACAGAGAAGATGTTTTTCTGAAAGTTTTCTTTTCTCCGTCTTTTGCTCTGTGAACGCTGTGTCCTCTGTGTTTAATTCTTTTCTCTGTGTCTCTGTGGTTCATTCCGTATCGTGTCAGCGGCTATCGACTTCGACGGGGGAATCGGCTTCGAGCATTTCGGCCAGGCGTTGGCGGTTGGATTTGGAAACGGGCGAGGATTCGGTAACGGAAGACTCCCCGCCCCCTGAAGCGGGCGGGCCGATGGGTTCGGGTTCGATTTGTGCGTCTTTCGCTTCCTGTGCTTGGACGGCGGAGTCGTCGATTTTGCCGTCGGCGGCGACCTGGTCGAACTTGACGCTGACCCGGCGGGACACGCCGCGTTCCTGCATGGTGATGCCGTACAAGAGATCGGCGGACTGCATGGTGCGTTTGTGGTGGGTGATGACGATGAAGTGCGAGGTGTCCAGGAAGCTGCGCAGCACATGGCAGTAGCGATCGACGTTGGCTTCATCGAGCGCGGCATCGACTTCGTCGAGGACGCAGAAGGGCGAGGGACGGGATTTGAAGATGGACAACAGCAGGGCGACGGCGACCATCGTGCGTTCGCCGCCGGACAGGAGGTTGATGGACTGGGGTTCTTTGCCGGGGGGTTTGGCGATGACTTCCACGCCGGATTCAAGCACGTCGATGTTGCCCTGTTCATCGGGCATGAGCATGAGGTCGGCGCGACCCCCGCCGAACAGTTTGCGGAACATGCCGGAGGGACCGGCGAAGTTTTCGCGGATTTGGTTGAAGGTTTGCTCGAACCGGTTGCGGGATTCATCGTTGAGTTTGACGATGAGTTGTTCGAGTTCGGCGCGGGCGCGGTCGATGTCGGCGACCTGTTCGCCGAGGTTGTTTTCCCGGCCTTCGAGTTCTTCCTGTTCGGCGATGGCGTCGAGGTTGACGTTGCCCAGCCGGTCGATTTTCCCCTGGATTTCGGCGATTTCGGCGCGGACGGCGTCCCAGTCGGTTGATTCGTCGTGCTGGTATTCGCGGTAGGCATCGACGACATCCAGCCCCAGCGTTTCGGCGGCGCGCTGGCGGACGGAGTCGCAGCGCACTTCCAGTTCGCGGCTGGTCATTTGCAACTGATGCAGATCGTTGTCGATGGACTCGGCTTCGGCGCGGTAGGCGGTGAGTTTCTGATTCAGCTCGCTGACTTTCGCCGCGGCGGCGGGGATTTGATCGGCGAAGGTCGCCATTTCTTCGGTGAGCGCGGCCTGGTCGGTTTGCGCGCGTTCGATGACCCTGGCGCTTTCGGTGATGACCTGCTCGAAGCCGGCGATGCGCGAACGGTGATGGGCGAGTTGCTGATCGAGTTCGCGGCGCAGGCGTTGGGCGTCGGCGCGGGCGATTTCGAGCTGGCGGTGTTGTTTCTGTGAAGCGGTGAGTTGTTCGCTGAGCTTCGAGGCGTCGATGCGCGCCTGAGTGAAGGTTTCCTGCGCGGTGGCGGCCTGTTGCCGCATCGCGGCGATACGCTGTTCCAGACCGGCGACGCGCTGTTTGGACTGGGCGGATTGGGCTTCGAGCGCGGCGACTTTTTCGCGGTGGGTTTGTTTTTGTTGCTCGGCGTCCTGCAACTGGCGGTGGATTTTTTCCACTTCGTCGGCGATCACCGGCTGCTCGGTTTCGATGCGGCTGATGGACGCGCCGGCCTGTTCCAGACGACTGGTCAGATCGACCTTGATGGTGGAAGATTCGTAGATCGCCTGGCGCAGTTCCTGCTGGACGCGCTCGACGTGCGCGGCGCGGTCGGAGAGGGAGGCCAGTTCGGTCTGATCGGCGTTGATGTTGAAGTCGAGTTCGCCGATGCGGTCGGCCAGGTCGGCCAGTTCGGAGCGGCGGGAGATCAGGCCGGAGCCGGACTGTGCGTGCATGGGGCCGGCGACCAGGCGACCGTCGGCTTCGAGCAGTTCGTGTTGTCGTGTGACGAAACGGAAGCCGGCCGGAAGTTTTTCGCGGAGTTCGCGGGCTTGGGCGAGGTCATCGACGAGGAGGGTGCGTCCGAGGAGTTTGCGCAGGATGGTGGAGGCGATGGGATCGTCGCAGCGGATGAAATCCAGGACGCACGACACCGACGCCGGGGCCAATGAATTGGCCCCGCCGGTGCGGGCGTCGTGATATTCGGGTTCGAGGATGTCGGGCGCGAGGAAGGTGACTCGACCGGCGAGGGATTGGAGGGCGGGGGCGTGGGACTGGAGATCGGCGAATTGATCGACGATGAGCGCTTGCTGGGCGGAGCCGAGCGCGGCTTCGATGACGGGGGCGTGCTGAACGTCGGCGTCGATGAGGTCGGCGAGGAGGCCGCGGATGAAGGAAAAGTCGGGGGAACCCAAGGCGGCGCTCGCCCCCGGAATGGAAGACTCGCTTTGCCTTGGCTTGGCCCCCGGAATGGAAGAAGAGGCGGACGCTTTTTGGGCGAGGAGGGCTTTGACGGCTTCGTCCACGCCGGCCTGGGATTTTTCCAGTTCGTCGAGGGTGTGCCAGCGGGAGTAAAGCGCGGAGCGTTTTTCCTTGGACTCGGCGAGGCGCTGGGCGAGTTTCTTTTGTTCTTCGGTGAGTTGCGCGAAGGCGGATTTTTGTTGCTCAAATTTGGCGGATTCGGATTCGATGAGGGTGACGGCTTCGGCGAGGCGTTCGGTCATCTGATCGCGGAGGGTGAGCAGTTTTTGGAGTTCCCCGCCGAGCTGATCGGCGCGGCTGGCCAGACGTTCGCGGTGTCCTTCGAGGTGTTTTTCCTGCTGATCGAGGGAGTTGATGCGGTTTTGGAGATCGGCGCTGGAG
>JBAYVY010000382.1:0-2917 GCA_041674345.1 Phycisphaeraceae bacterium
CCGTTTTTGAGCCAATAATGAGGGTCAGCCAATGAAAGCTAACGAAAAAGGTCGATTTTGGCTCTTGCAACCCTCGTTTTTGGGTCAAAAACGCCGTTTTTAAACCCGTGAACGGTTACTACACTGGTAGCAATCCACTTTTAAAGGAAACATGATGAACAAGGCATGGACGGCGGGTTGGGCACTGATGCTGTGGTGTGTGATGGGCGCGGCGATTGCGATGGGGCAGGCCACCGCCGCCCCGTCCCCCGTCGCTTTCACCGGCAAAGACATTCAGCCGGCCGCCGCGCCCGCGACATGGGCCAAGGGCCTGCTCGATTCCGGGCAGGCGTTCGACATCAGTCACTTCGTCCTGCCCGCCCAGGGCATCGCCGATGACAAACTCGCGGCGTTGAAACAGTCCATGACGCAAATGCGGGCCATATTCCCCGAAAAGGCGGCCTTCGCGTGGGTGGATGGCAAATCCTTCGACAACATCGGCTCTTCCCCGAATCATCGTGCCGATGGCGGGCGAAACGATCGAGCATCCTTCCATGTTCCGTCTGCCCGAGGCCCAGCCGCATCAGCTTTACATGATCTTCCGGGCCGACAATGCGCAGGGCGTGTCGTGCTTGGCGCATCTGCTGGTCTGGTCCGCCGCCAAGGAGTGGCGGATCGCTGACATCCGAATCAAAACCGTGAAAATCGGCCGATGGGACGACCCCGACCCCGCCGCCGCCGGCGACGAGTTCAAGGCCGGTTGAAACTTCAACGCACTGACGCTCTACAGCATTTGCGGCACGATCAACGCGAACCTCCTCTATCGCATCACCGGACGCACCCACGCCCTTAACGCCGAAATCGCGCCTCTGGTCAAAACGCTCGGCCTGCCCACGCCATGGAAGAACCGCTCGGAACCGACGCTCCTCCGGCACCGGCGGACAAAACCGCGCCGTGATGTGAACGCGCCACGACCCATCGGCGCAAAAAGAACGGGTGGCCGAAGGGCCACCCGTTCATTCAATGCGACGATGTGACTGAGTGCCTATGCCGAGTGACGACGACGGATCAGTGCCAGGCCGCCAAGGGCCAGCAGGGAAAACATGGCGGGTTCGGGCACGACGATGTTATTGGTGTCGAGGGTCACGACACCGTTGAGGGAAATGACCCGTCCGTCCACACTGGCACCGGTATTCAGGGTATTGCTCTGGTCGGCGATGATGGTTCCGGCGAAGCTCGTACTCGTGCCGAGGGTGGCGGAGGTACCGACTTGGAAATAGACATCGAAGGCGCTGGCACCGTTGGTCAGAACAATCGAGGAGCTTGGGGCGGTGGTCAGTGCGCTGCCGATTTGGAAGACGTAGTCACCCGAACCGTTGAGGGTGAGCGCTCCGGTCAACGCAGCGGAAGTATTGAAATGATAGACGCCCGGCGTAAGGACGAGCGAACCGAGATCCTGCCCCGTCAGGTCCGTCGTGACCGCAAGCCCCGCCAGTGCGTTGTAAGCGGTCGCAGCGTCGGTCCGGGCTTGGCCGGCGATCGAATCGGCTTGGTGCGATGTGCCTGTGAAAGTACCAGGCCCATCATTCTCCACCGTGCCGAAGAAACCGGTGATGGCTGTTCCGGGGCTGACGCCCAGATCGCCGATGATTGTGGTTGGACCGGTGTTGGTGACTGTCGAACCGCCGAGAACCGCGAAGTCCCCCGCCGTGCCCAACACGACGTTGGCTTGAGTTTCGACCGGTTGAGACATGATGACCGCACAAGCCACAAGGCCCGCTGACATTAACACGTTTCGCTTCATCTGTAAGCTCCCATTGGTAAACATCGCATTCCAAAGTATCCACGCGATGTGACGAAACCGTCGTTTTTCACGCGCAAATGCCTTGGGAACACTGGAACTCTACACGCGCATTTGGGCTTTGGCATTATAAAAACAGAAACTTTGGCATCTTATTTTTAAAATCGGCGTTTTTGATCTGAAAATAGCCCTTCTGCACAGTTCGCCGCCCCTGCAAAACCGCGTTATCCCTGGAAAATCAATTGATACCCGATCACGAAAATCGCGGCGTCGGCGAAGATGTGACTCAGCCACGCGGCGTAAATGTTGCCGTAGCGCGCGTACAGCCACGACCACGTCGCCCCTCCGATGCACACGCCCCCGGACCCCAGCAACGTCACACGCCAGTCAAAATAAATCGCCAGCGCGAAGACGTGATGCACGGTGAACAACAGCGCCGACGCGATGATGGCGGTGTTGCGATGGGTCAGCGCCGCGCAACGGGTGAAGACGAACCAGCGCCAGACGTATTCCTCCAGCAGCGCGTTGATCGTACACCAATAAATCCCCATCCCCACGAAGATCACCGGCGATTTCAACCCGCGCGACCTGGCCTGTCCACTGACGAAGGCGGCATCCATCATATGATGCCCGAACAACAGAAAAGCCCCGTAAATCGCGGCGAAAATGAGCAGGCCGGTCAGCAGCCCCCACCCCAATCCCCGGAAGTGCCGCCCCCGCCCGCGGAAGTGGGGGATGCGCCAGCGTTGATGATCGACCCACCGGCCCCACACCGCCGGGAGCAGCAACAGCCACAACTTGGACGCGCCCCACGCCAGTTGCCCGATCATTGTGCCCGGCATCGCATACATCGCCAGCCAAATGCCCAGCGACGGCGCGGGCACGAGCAACAGCAGCGCGATCATCGCCGAGCGCTTATTGACGTTTTCCGATATCAATATTGGCCCTCTGAACGGCGAAATTGTGGAGTATATCCCCCAAGGATAAATCGCATCGCTA
The DNA here is from genome assembly GCA_041674345.1 of Phycisphaeraceae bacterium. GTDB lineage: Bacteria > Planctomycetota > Phycisphaerae > Phycisphaerales > Zrk34 > JBAYVY01. The sequence continues at coordinate 2,780 of JBAYVY010000382.1, forward strand.
TACTTTCAAAATAAATGGTAGCCGTTCACGGATTTCAATGTAACAGGGCTGGTTTGACCGATATAGCTGGGGATGACGGATGACCAGATCGAATCGTTGAGCGAGCCGCAGCTGATCGCGTTGGTGCGTGAACTACTC
>JBAYVY010000383.1:0-2898 GCA_041674345.1 Phycisphaeraceae bacterium
ATCACGGAAAATCCATCGCACAACCCTGTGTGACAACCACAACCAGGTCGGTCGCTATCGAACGGCGACCGGCCTGGTGTGCGTTGGACCCGGGAAATGCGGAGTAACCGCGGAGGCGCGGAGAAAAGCGGGCAGGCAGGGATCAGGGACGAAGGGACGAAGGAAAAGAATCACAGCCCCATCCTCACTTCGTCCCTTCGTCCCTTTCTCCGCGCCCATTCGTTAGTCGAGGATATGGGCCAGTTCGCCGGCGTGTTGTTGGAGCCAGCGGACTTTGCGTTCGATCATGAGGAGGAAGTCGAAGCCGTCCATTCGGGCGAAGGCGCCGGTGGCGGCGATGGGGATGGCGGCCTCGGCGATGAGCGCTTCGGTCATGAGGGGTGGGATGGCGGCGAGTTCGCCTTTGGAAAGTTGATTGACCGAGTCGTATCCGATGAGGAAGCGTTTGAAGCGGGTGAGGTCGATGTATTCAGGCCAGGCGGCGGCGTCGTCGCCTCCGCCGAGGATGGAGAATTGGAGCGAGCCGTTGGCGGTGTCGATGACGCGTTGCTGGAGGCGGGCGGCGTCGTAGTCGATGACGGCGACGACACGGGAGCCGCGGAAGAGCATGTTGCCGGGGTGCCAGTCGGAGTGGATGATCTGCATGGGCCAGTCGGGCAGGCCTGTGGCGTTGGCGGCGGCGGCGGCTTCGTTGTAGGCCTGGTGGAGGAAGGCGATGGTTTCGTGGACCTTGACGGATTGGGAGGCGGTGCGGGGGTCGATTTTTTCGAGGGTGTGGGGCACCTGTTCCATGGAGGATTGGACGATGCGCGCGGCATGGTAGGAACCGCGGGGCGGCTCGTATTCGGGCTCGAAGCCCTTGAGCAGTTTGTGGAACAGGCCGAGCGTTTTGCCGGAGTCCTGGGTGGCTTCGAGGGAGTTGTCGTAACCGGTGCCTTTGATGTATTCAAAGACTTCGTAGATGCCGCCCTTCCATTGGAGCATGGAGTTGTTGTCTTTGCGGGTGCCGATGAGGTGGGGCAGGGGGAATTGCTGATTGGCCAGGTGGAGTTGGATGGAATGGCAGAAGGCGACTTTGAAGGGATCATCCTTGCCGCGTGCGCGGCGTTTGAGCATGAACAGCCCCTTGTCGGTGCGGAGGATGAGCTTGGGCGCTTTGCGTGAGCCGCGCGGATATTCCTGGACGGCCTCGATGGTGCCCAGGTCGTAGTGGCTGAGGGTGATGGCCAGTTCATCGACGGCGAAGCGATCGCGGTCGCCCTTGCCGCCCCCGCCCCCGCCCCCGGAAGCGGTGCCGGTGTTTTCGGGGGAGCCGGTGCCGGAGATGCCGACACCGGCGCTGCGACCGCTGCCGTCGGCGACGGACTGATGGGAGACACGTGAATGGTGCGAACTATCGGCCAAGGTGAACTTCCCTGCCCGGAAGAGGTAGGGACGAAGGGACTAAGGGACGCGGGGACGAAGTGAGGAATGCAGCTTGTTAACTTTCACTTCGTCCCTCCGTCCCTCCGTCCCTTCGTCCCCCTCCTGCTCATTCCACATTCTGGACCTGCTCTTTTATTCGGTCAATCGTGCCTTTGACTTCGACAATTATTCGGCTGATCTGGGCGTCATTGCTCTTGGAAGCGATGGTATTGGCCTCACGGAGCAGTTCCTGGGCGAGGAAATCGAGGGTTCGCCCGGCCGGTTCGCCGTCGTTTCGGTGAACGATCTGCGTGAACTGATCGAGGTGGGCCTTGACCCGCTGGCATTCCTCGGCGATGTCGCAGCGTTCGGCGTACAGGGCGACTTCCTTGACCAGATCGACCTCGCTGAACTGCAATTTGGCGCGGGCCATCAGATCGTCGATCCGGGCGCGGAGACGCTGATGGTATTCCTCGGTGACTTGCGGGGCGCGGGCGGCGATCTGTTCGATGCGTTCGAGGATGAACTGGTTGTGCCGGCCCAGTTCCCCGGCCAGCGTTTCGCCTTCGGTCTGACGCATCGCCGCCATCTTGTCGCACGCCTGTTCGACGAGCTTGACCACGATGGGGCGGGCCTTTTCGAGATATTCACCGGCCTCCGGCGGCTGCATCACGCCGGGCAGCGCCAGCAACGAACCCAGTTCCACCGAGGCGTTGGGAATGGCTTGGAGTTGTTCGCTGTAATGTTTGATCGCCGCGGGATTGATCTGATAAGCGGCGGCGGCGGAACGGTCGTAGATGCCGATGGTGAGGGTGAGCGATCCGCGGCTGATTCGCTTGCGAAGCAGGGAATCGAGTTCCGCTTCCAGGCCTGAAATCAGATCGGGCAGGCGGATGGTTCCCTTGAAGTAGCGATTGTTGAGGGAGCGAAGTTCGACGGCGTAGTGGACGCCGGCGGTTTCACAGGACGCATCGCCAAAGCCAGTCATGGATCGGATCAATGGCCACCTTCGGCAGGAGTGACGGGGGCGGTCGGCGCGGGAGTTTCGGGTTTCGAGTTTTGGGTTTCGGGGGAAGAGGGGGCGGGGATACCCGGGGCGGCGCTCGCCCCCGGAACAGACTCGCTCTGCCCCGGCTTGGAGGGAGCGGGTGTTTCGTTACTTCCGGGGGCGGGGGTGGGGGCGGTGATTTCGACGGGCGGGGTTGCCGGTTCGGTTTCGGCTTTCTGCGCCTCGTAGCGCGTGGAGAAGACCAGCGCGATGGCCAGGCCGATGAACAGGACGAAGGCGGCGATGGTGACGTAGGTCAGTACGTCGCCGACCTTGGCGCCGAACATGGCCTGTTGCGAGCCGCCCCCGCCTCCGAACGCCCCGGCCAGTCCGCCGCCCTTGGGCTTCTGGATCAGCACGGCCAGGATCATAAACATTGCGACGAGCACGAAGCCCACCGTCAGCAGACTCGTCAACCAGTTCGCCAGAACCAATATGTTGCGTTC
>JBAYVY010000384.1:0-2898 GCA_041674345.1 Phycisphaeraceae bacterium
CACCACTGCAATTCGCGCTGCCGATCCCGCTTCACACTCTTGGCCATGCCGAACCTCCTTGCATGGCCCCATCTTCCACACCCGTCAACAGCAATTCCAGATGCACTTCACCGGACGCTTACGCCAGTTTACGCAGCCGCCCCAGAACAATGCGAACATAATACGAAAACAAGTCCCGTTGCGTGTCTCGTGTTTGGCCTCCATTGGACCCCCGCTAATGACGCATTTGCTCTAACTCATCGCGCACCGCGGCGAACGTGTCGAGGGCTTGACGCAGGTCGTCGGGCTGGTGGGCGGCGGACAGTTGCGTGCGGATGCGCGCCTTGCCGCGCGGCACGACGGGAAACGAAAAGCCGACCACATAAATGCCCCGCTGGAACAACGCATCGGCGAATCGCGCGGCGGCGGCGGCATCCCCGATCATGATGGGCACGATGGGGTGTTCGCCCGGAACAATCGTGAAGCCGCGTTCCACCAGACCCGTACGCCACAGTTGCGTGTTGTCGCGCAGGCATTGGCGCAGTTCACCCGATTGGGCCGCGATTTTCACCGCTTCAATGGACGCGGCCACCAGCATCGGCGCCAGCGAATTGGAAAACAGATACGGCCGTGATCGCTGACGCAGCAAATCAATGAACGGCTGACGCCCGCTGACGTACCCGCCGCTCGCCCCGCCCAACGCCTTGCCGAGTGTGCCGGTGAGAATGTCAATGCGTTCGCGGACATGGTGGTAATCCGGCGTACCGCCCCCGTGGTCGCCCATGAAGCCGACGGCATGTGAATCATCGACCATGACCAGCGCGTCATACTGATCGGCGAGTTCGCAAACCCCCGGAAGATTGGCGATGACCCCATCCATTGAAAAGACCCCATCCGTGGCGATCATGCGATAACGGCAACCGTCGGCGACGGATTGCCTGAGTTGCGTTTCGAGGTCGGCCATGTCGTTGTTGCGGTAACGGTAGCGTTTGGCTTTGCAGAGGCGCACGCCGTCGATGATGCTGGCGTGGTTCAGTTCGTCGCTGATGATGGCGTCGGCATCGGTGAGCAGCGTCTCGAAAAGCCCGCCGTTGGCGTCGAAACAGGAACTGTAAAGGATCGTGTCGTCGGTGGCGAGGAATTGGGACAGTTGTTGTTCGAGGGAGCGGTGCAGCGATTGGGTGCCGCAGATGAAGCGGACGGACGCCATGCCGAAGCCCCACTGATCGAGGGCTTGCTTGGCGGCGGCGATCAGTCGCGGGTCATCGGCCAGCCCCAGGTAATTGTTGGCGCAGAGGTTCAGCACGTGTTTGCCGCGCACGTCGATCCACGCGCTCTGCGGCGAGTCAATCGGCCGCTCGCGTTTGAGCAGCCCTTCGCTTTCGATCTGCTGAAGCTGCTGACGGGTTTGTTCGAGCATGGTGAGTGACATGATGAGTCCTTCCACAACATGATTTGTGATTTTCCAAACACACGAAAAGCCGAAGCCCACCTGCCAAATCACAAATCCAAAATCACAAATACAGTCTTACAGCCAGTTCAAAATCACCTTCCCCGATTGACCGGCTTTCATCGCCTCGAAGCCCTTTTCAAACTCGGTGTAATGCAGGTGGTGCGTAATCACCGGCGTGATGTCCAGCCCTGACTGGAGCATGACGGTCATTTTGTACCATGTCTCGTACATGCGCCGGCCGTAAATGCCCTGGATCGTGAGCATGTTGAACACGACGATGTTCCAGTCGATTTCCATGTGGGCCGAGGGGATGCCGAGCATGGCGATGGACCCGCCGTGGCACATGTTGGCGAGCATCGAACGGAACGCGGCGGGGTTGCCGGACATCTCCAGCCCCACATCGAATCCCTCTTTCATTCCCAGTTGCTTCTGCACCTGCTCCAGCGACATCTGTCGCGGATCGACCGCCAGCGTGACGCCCATCTTGCGCGCCAGTTCCAGACGATAGGGATTGACGTCGGTGATGACGACATGACGCGCCCCGGCATGCCGCACGACCGCGGCGGCCATCGCGCCGATCGGCCCGGCGCCGGTGATCAGCACGTCCTCTCCGAGCACGTCGTAAGTCAGAGCCGTATGCACCGCGTTGCCCAGCGGATCGAAAATCGACGCCACGTCCAGCGAAATATCGGGGCTGTGATGCCAGACGTTCGACATCGGCAGCGAAATGTATTGGGCGAACGCGCCGGTGCGATTCACGCCGACGCCCTGGGTGTCCTTGCACAAGTGGCGACGACCGGCCAGGCAGTTGCGGCACCGACCGCAGACCACGTGTCCCTCGCCGCTGACGACATCGCCTTCACGAAAGTCATTGACGTTCGACCCGACACTGACGACGCGACCGACGAACTCGTGGCCGACCACCATCGGCACGGGGATCGTCTTTTGCGCCCAGGCGTCCCAGAGATAGATGTGCAGATCGGTGCCGCAGATGCCGGTGCGATCGACGCGGATCAGCACGTCGTTGATGCCGACCCCCGGAAGTGGAACCTCGTCCAGCCACAGGCCGGGCGTGGCGTGTTTCTTGACCAATGCTTTCATGGAAGACATGGAATACCTCGAATGAGAAGGAGTCAGGAGTCAGAAGTCAGGAGGTAGGGGCCGGGGGTTAGGGAGTAAAGAATCTCCGGCGCTCCGAATATCATTTCTCCCGTCTCCTGACTCCTTCTTAAAGGGTGGACATAATATCATGTTTGGTTATATTACGCGTCCCACCAACAGGTAGTTTCCATGTTCCCATGTTCCCATGTTCCGCACAAAACTCATCGGGCTTGTCCGTTTCGCGGGTGCATGACAGTTTTCGCGGGGGGATAGCCGACAAGATGTAGTGGTGGGTCGCCCCGGACGGCGATCCGACGGCAGCCAACGAGCAAGGAGGTTCCATCATGGCGGCACGGACGACACGA
>JBAYVY010000385.1:0-2878 GCA_041674345.1 Phycisphaeraceae bacterium
ACGGGTGATCGCCGTTTTTGAGCCAAAAACGAATGTTTGTCGAAAAATGGTCGAACATTGGCTCGTCTTACCGCCGTTTTTGAAGCAGAATCGAGGCTTTTTGACCCCGTGAACGGTTACGATTCAAGATTCACCACGGAGAGCACGGAGAATACAGATGTTGCGAAAAAACTTGTGCGAACAGTATGCGGAGGGGAATCGAACCGAAAATGGCTGTCACCGTTTTGCCTGTTTCAACCTCCGTGTTCTCAGTGTTCGCCGTGGTGAATAATCCGGGTCAGGCGCGGGACTGGTAGGAGCCGTCGGCGGTGGAGATTCGGACGAGTTCGCCGATTTCGATGAAGGGGGGGACGCGGGTTTTCAGGCCGGTCTCCAGTTCGGCTTCCTTGTTCTGATTGGTGGCGGTGGCGCCTTTGACCTGCGGGGTGGTGTCGGTGACTTTGAGATCGACGGTGGAGGGCAGGTCGATGGAAACGGGCAGGCCTTCGTGCAGGAGCATGCCGACGACGGTGTTGGGCTTGATGAACTTCATCATTTCGCCGATCTGTTCGTCGGAGACGGGAATCTGGTCGAAGGATTCCTGGTCCATGAAGACGTGCCCGGTGGAGTCGGTGTAGAGGTATTCCATGTCGCGGCGATCGAGCATGACCTGTTCGACTTCTTCGCCGGAGCGGAGGCGGCGTTCGACGGTGAGTCCGGACGCGATGTTTTTGATTTTCACGTTGACGAACGCGCGGAGGTTGCCGGGTGTGACGTGCGTGAACTGGGTGATGATGTAGAGGTTGCCGTCGATACGGATGGCCATTCCGGGACGCAGATCGGTGGATTTCACGGTAGGGGACTCCAGTGTCGTTGCGAGAAAAGAGGGGGGGATTATCGCGGGAAACGGGAGAAAGGGCAAGGGGTATGAAACAACACGGCGGGGACAATGAATTGCCCCCGCCGGACAAAGGCGAAGATGGAGGGAACGGTGTCGGGATTATTTGTAGAGTTCGCCGGGGCCTTCGTTGGTGGTGGGGGTTGGGGAAGGCGTGGCGGGTTGCGGCGCGGGCGTCGGGGTCGGCGTGGCCGAGCCGGTGGCGCGAAGGAAGTCATCGTTCACGGGACTCATCGGCACGAGATAGATTTCGACGCGACGATTGGCTTCGGTGCCTCGGCGGGTGTTGGCGGCGACGGGGCGATAGTAGGCGTAACCGGCGACGGAGGTGCGGACATCGGGCACGCCGGCGGAGGATAGCGCGTCACGAACGGAGATGGCGCGGCCGACGGAGAGATACCAGTTGTTGGGGAACCTGGTTTTGGTGGCTTGGCGTGAGACGGGAACGGAATCGGTGTGGCCGACGATGCGGACTTCGTACTGGGAGGCGAGGGAACTGGTGAGAATCGAGGCCAGTTGACGGAGGGCGGATTGCGCGTTGGCGGACAGGTCGGCCGAGCCGAGCGCGAAGGTCAGATCGCTGGCGAGTTTGACAGCGCCGGTTTCGGAATCGTAGGTGGCGATGTCGGAATGCTTGGCGGCGAACTCCTTGAGGGCGCTTTCCAGCGCGGGGCTGTACCGCGAGAGGTGGAGTTGTTCGTTTTCGCGCAGCAGCCGGTCGAGTTGTTGTTGGAGGGTGTCGCGTTGTCGGGTGAGCGAGGCGATTTCGCCGCCGGTGGCGGCATCGGAGCCGGAGAGGACTTTGATGCGCTGCTGAAGTTCTTCGATCTGCTGCTGGAGCGAAACGACCTGCTCCTTGAGCGAACGATTGGCGGCGGAAAGTTCGTCGGCGTGTTGCTGACTGACGCAGCCGGTGGAGAACAGGGCGAGTGGGACGAGGAGCAAGAGAGCGGTTAAACTGGCCTTCATCGCGATTCCTTTCATAGAGCCGAACCTAATGTATCCGAATCAGCGTGCAAATCAAGACGAAGCCGGACGGATTGAGGTGATGCGAGTGGGGGCGGTGTTGGATGGCGAAGATATCGCGGCCCCCGGAAGTATTGAAGCGGCCCCCGGAAGCATTGCGTGGGAAATCGCGGCGAATGGAGAGCGACGGATATTGGCGGCGGGGGAGCCGGAAGTGGTGATGGGGGTGATCGGGGATCGCCGTTGGGTTGAAACCCAACGGCCTGGGGCGTTGATTGTGCCGGGGCTGGTCAATGCGCATGTGCATTTGGATTTGACGGACGTGGGGCGGCAGCCGTTTGACGGGGATTTCGTGTCGTGGGTGAAGATGTTGCAGGGCAAGCGGGACGGGAGCGAGCAGGGCGTGCGTGCGGCGGTGCGGCGGGGAGCGGCGATGAGTTTGGCGGCGGGGGTGACGACGGTGGGGGATATCGCATGGTGGCGGGGAGCGGAGTGGTCGATTGATGGACTGCGGCGGACGGGGTTGCGCGGCGTGGCGTTCGCGGAGATCATCGGATTGGATGAGCATTACCCGACGCAGCCGATGCGATCGTTGAAGCAGGCGATGGCGATGGAACGGGATGCGGGCGGTGTGCGCGTGGGACTGGAGGCACATGCGCCGTATTCGACAGGGCGGGAGATTTATGAAGCGGTGACGAAGGAGGCGGAGCGGGAGAACGTGGCGGTGTGTACGCATCTGGCGGAGATGGAGGCGGAGTTTGATTTCGTGAGGAATGCGTCGGGAATCTTTCGGGGGTTTATGGAGGAGTTGGGAACGTGGCGGGAAGAGTATGAGGCGATGTACGATGGGGGATGCAGGCCGGTGGAGTGGATGGAGCAATGGCTGAAGCGGCGACGGTGGTTGCTGGCGCATTGCAATTATGTGAATGATGAGGAAATTGAATTGCTGGCTGGGTGCGGTGCGAGCGTGGCGTATTGCCCGCGGGCGTCGGAATACTTCGGGCATCGCGGGCATCGGTATCGGGAGATGATGGA
>JBAYVY010000386.1:0-2872 GCA_041674345.1 Phycisphaeraceae bacterium
CGGCTCGCTGACCGGCGCGCAGTTCGCCGACGTACTCAATCTGCCGACCGGTTACGTCGTCGATTACGCCTACGGCGAAAGCGGCAACCAGATCGCCCTGGTGGTCCCCGAACCGGCGACGCTGGGTCTGTTGGCGCTCGGCGGTTTGATGATGGCGACTCGCAGACGCAAGGCGTAAGTGATTTTTCATCCTCCTCCACGCCGCGGCGCTTAACGGCCCCGCGGCGTTTTGACCGAATCCCACCGCTTGCGACACACTTCCGGGGGTGCTTCCGGGGGCCGGGGGCGCGAAGCCGCAAGCGGCGGAAACACGCCGGCGTGGAATGACGAATGACGAATCCACGAATGACGAATGAATGTCGAATGACGGCGGGGGCAATGAATTGCCCCCGCCGGGGGTTCACCCTGGTGGAACTTTTGGTGGTGGTCGCCATCATCGCGCTGCTGATCGCCATTCTCTTGCCCGGTCTGAAAAAAGCCAGGGAGGCGGCGACCGGCGCGGTCTGCATGTCCAATATGCACCAGGTCGGCTCGGCGATGTACATGTACGCCGGAGACTACAACGGTTACGCCCTGTCGCCGGAGCCATGGTTCGGCGATGGTTCGGTGAATTACCCAAAAGTGTATGCCCGATGGGAACGCAACTGGCCCGATACGCTGATGGTCGGCAAATATCTGGCCGATGTACGGGTGGACACCAATACCTACAATAATCCCGCGGCTGGTCCGGGGCCTTGGGTGCAAATTTCAGCGGTTCCAGAAAAAAATGTATTTAGTTGCCCCGCGTTACCGCATCCGCATGTTACATGGGGCGCTGGCGGTACCACTTTCCCCGTCAAGGGTACCTACGCCAGCAGTTCGTTGTGTTACGGGATGCGCGGATTCGTCCCTCCCGCCCCGCCCAATCCCGACAATGGCCGCTACGAAGGTGAAGTTTACGATAAAGTGTATCGCCTGCCCAAACTGGACACATTGAGCCGCAGCGGACCTTTCATGGCCGATACATGGGCGGAAAATGTTACACTGGGTTATCCCACTCAAACTTCCTTTTTCTTTCTCGATTACAACTATTGGGCGCCTCCCAATCCGGGCGAGACCGGCACCATCTATCGTCGCCACAATGATGCCGCGAGCATCTGGTTCCCCGACAACAGTGTCCGCTTGATGGGCGAAGGTGCCATCGGTGCCTTGCCGAATCTCCTGAAAAATCCCAACGGCGCGGTGTATTCCAGCCCGTGACGTTGACCCGCACCGCAAGACAACCCCGCCCCCGCCCCGCACCCAACATGCGATTCCCCGTTTTTTATCCTCAGACCGGCCGCGCGGCGATCCCGTATTGAAACAGTCTGTTATCCGCATGGCGCGACCCGTGAAAGTGTTCCGCGATGAATCATCTCAAAAGTATTTCCCTGGCGTTCCTGTCGCTGTGTCTCGGCGGTTTTCCGGCCGTCGCACAGGAGAGCGATCCCCGGCTGCATCCCAACGGGCCGGGATGGCGCATCGACAAGGCGGATACGGAAAACCCCGGCCTGCCGCGCGTCATGCTCATCGGCGATTCCATCTGCAACGGCTACATGAACATCGTCCGGCGAGCATTGCGCGACTACGCCGAGGTCGATGCCTGGGTGCAGCCCTATCACCAGGCCTACGGCGGGCTGGACAAAATGGTGCATGAGGTTCTGTCCACGGATCAATATACCGTGGTCCATTTCAACATGGGACTGCACGGCTGGCGCAAGGGCCAGTTCAAGGACGGTGAGTTCAAACCGGCCACCGCGAAGCTCGTCGAGAACATCCGCAAGAACGCGCCGGGCGCGACGGTCATCTGGGCCGGTAGCACGCCGGTGACGACCCAAACGCAGCCGTTCGGTCTCGATCCCGACATCAACCCCATCATCGTGGAGCAGAATCAAATGGCCGCCGAGGTCATGCGCGACATGGGCGTGCCGGTCAACGATCTCTACACGCTGTTGGTTTCGCATCTGGACATGGCGGCGGGCGATCAGTTCCACTGGCGCGACCCTGCATATGACATCCTTGCGAAAAAGATCGTGTCGTCGCTGGCCGCTCCGCTGAAGTTGAGCGAGGCGCAACTCGCCGCGGCGTTCAAGCGCATTGATGAGGAGCCGGACTGGTTCCGCGCCAAGTTCCGAATCAACATCCGCAGCTTCGGCGACGCCCGCATGGAATACCAGAGCGGCGACAAAGACCTGCGCGGCGAATGGCCCGTGTGGGCCGGCACCAAGGGCGGCTACCTGCTGGTCATGGGGCCGATCACCCGAAAATGGCGGAGTGTGACGTTCACATTCCTTCCGACGGTTTCGGGCAAGGTATCCATCGCATTCGTCGGTGACTCCACCCCGCCCAAGGAATTATGGTCCGCCTACTGCGGCATCTCGGTTCAAGGCGCTGAATTGCTGAACGGCGACTTTTCCCAACTCGACCCCGCGGGCCGACCGCTGCACTGGGATTCACGCGGCAAACTTGAAGCGGGCAAGGGGCTTGACGGCAAGAACCTGGTGATGGCCAGTGGCACCGCCGGTTTCTCGCAGGACATCCACATCGAAGCGGGCAAGCCCGTCACGGTGACGTTCCATTCAAAAATCGGCAACTACCCGGAAAGCAACTAACACGAGAAATCAGCTATGAAACTCTCCCATGCCGTTGTGTTTTTGACGTTCATCATCGCGGGTTGCGCTGTGGTCGTCCGGCAGGAGCCGACGCTTCTGAATCCGCCCGCGCCGTTCGCCGTGCAGGAGGTGGTGCGTGCCGTGCCGGAAATGCGCGAAACCAACATCAGAAAAGGCACCCCCTGGGCGGGCGAGACAGGCAGGCAATACGCATTCGTCTGCGGCGACAACATGCTCTTCGC
>JBAYVY010000387.1:0-2866 GCA_041674345.1 Phycisphaeraceae bacterium
GAACAGCGTATTTTTCGAGTAACGCTGAATGTTGTAATTGGTGCCGATGGCGATCTCGCCCATGCCCCGCGCGCCCTTGTCCAGGTCCAGCATCTTCATCAGAAAATCTTCGTTCTTCGACGCGCTCGCTTTGACGACGCGCCCCTTCTCGAAATGCAGTTCGATGTCATGCACTTCGCGCCCGTGATGCACCGCCGGGAAGCTGTACCGCACCACGCCGTTCACCCCGCCGGATTTCGATTTGAGGTTCGGGCCGGTGAACACCTCGCCGTCCGGGAAGTTTTCATGGCCGCAACAGTTGATCCACGTCATCCCGCTCACATCGACCCGCAAGTCCGTGCCCCGCGGCGTGATGAAGTGAACCTCCTTTTTTCCCGTCAGATAATCCACCACCTTCTGCTGCTGCGTCTGCACCTTCTTCCATTCCGCCACCGGGTCGCTCTTGTGCAGCAACCCGGCCTTGAACACGAAATCCTCGTAATCGCGCAGCGACATCTCCGCGTCCTGCGCACTGGCCTGCGTGGGGAACAGCGTCCCGCACCAGTGCAGCGATCCGGCCGCCGCACGCTTCATGAAAATATTGAAAATCGGTTTGCGCGCCGATGAAGTGATCGCCTGCTTCCTCGGATCGACCTTGCTCATCGACTTGGTGTTCGTCTCCGCCCACAAGCCGATGCTCACGTCGATCGTTTTCACCTCGTGCAGCGCCAGCGGCGAAACGTACTTCAACTGCTCCTCATCCGCGTACTCATAAAACAGCCACGCCAGCGAGTCGGGCACGCACTTGACCTGCACGTGCGCCCCGGCCTTGACGCACGCCTCGTAAATCGCCTCGATCAGCGGTATCGACACCGGCTCCCCCGTCAGCCGCACCAACTGCCCCTTCTTCACGCCCGTCGAATACCGCACAATCACATCCGCCAACTTGTCCAACCGGGGGTCACGCATGTCCGTCGCTCCTTGTGTCCATTCAAAAGCGCCGTATCGTAACGAAAATCCCCCTCCGCCGCTTGCGGCTTAGCACGCCCCCCGATACATTCAACCGCGTTCCATCATCATCTTCACCGGAGATCCGCCATGACTCGCAAACTCCTCACCATCGCGATGCTCCTGTTGGTCGTCGGTTGCCTGCCCATCGACTTGTCGGTCTCCAGCGACGGCCGCGTCCTCATCCCGCGCGCCGAGGGCTTCTTCACCTACAACCCCGCCACCGGCGAACTGCTCAAAGTCACCGGCTCCAACGACGGCGAACCCGCCTTCGGTCTGTTCATGCCCGACGGCAAAAGCATGATCCTCGTCACCAATCAATCCGAAGGCGGCATGGGCGGGCAGTTCACCTACAAACTCCGCACGCCCGATGGCAAATCCCGCGATCTCCACACCGCCTCCAACACCACCTACGCCACCGTCAGCCCCGACGGCAAATATGTCGCCGTCGCCCGCCTCAGCGAACAACAGACCCCCGGCTTCAATCAAAATCTCCCCGAAATCACCCTCGTCAACATCGCCGATGGTTCGGCCAAACCGCTGGTTTCCAACGTCATCTCGCTGCATCGCTGGTCGCCCGACGGCAAGTCGTTGCTGGTCGTCCAACTCAAAAGCAAGTCCGACAAGCGCGACATCTACGCCGGTACGCTCCAACTGCTGAACATCGCCGACGGCTCGGTCAAACCGCTGGCCAACGTGGTCGGCCCGCAGGGCGCGTTCTTCGATCTGTCGCCCGACGGCAAACAGGCCGTGTTCACCGCGCTGCTCGCCGCGCCTTCCTCCGCCAAAGATCAGCCCCAATTGCCCGCCGAGGGCGATGACGACAACGATAACCAGCGACAGGCCACTCATCTGTTCACCCTCGACATCGCCGCCGGCAAACTCACGCAACTGCGCGACGATGTGAAATACGTCCGATTCAGCCCCGACGGCAAGCACGTGCTGATCGCCGCCGATGAATCCAACGGCTTGGCCAAACTCGAAGTCGTCGATGCCGCGTTCAAGGATTCGCGGCTGATCGCCTCCGACGCCGCCGTGTCCGCCGGCGGCGGCGGGTTCGGTCCCGGCACCGACATCTATCCCACCTTCCTCAACAACAACACCATCCTCTACATCGCCCAGCGGGCCGTGTACGGCTCGTCCGGCAAAAACATGATGCTCACCACCGTCTCCCTCGACGGCGCGACCCGCAAAATCCACCAGCCCGCCATCGACGCCGGGATCCTCAAATAACACCACAACAGAACAGCAAAAAAACAAAACAGCAGAACATCAGAAGGGGCGCGTCATGTCGGGTCGATTGCGGTCGGAGACTTTGCAGCGGGTTGTCGTGTATGGCACGCGGATACTTGAACTCGTCGAACGACTGGAACGTGATCGCCGCCCCCGGCGTGTCATCGACCGGATCACCGGCAGCGGCGCCGCACCCGGCGCGATGCTTTTTGAAGCCAGTGAAGCGATCAGTCGCCCCGATTTTCTCAAGTGCATCGGCCTGGCCGCCAAAGAACTCAATGAGACGCGCTATTGGCTTGAACTGTTTTATGCCAGGCGTTGGCTGCCGTCGGACGAATACGACTGGCTGCGAAATGAGACGAGCGAACTGCTTTCCATGATTAAAGCCATGATCGCCCGCTCACGCACAAAGCCCCCCGCGCCCTGATGTTTTATGTCCTGCTGTCCTGCTTTTCTGCTGTGTTGCTTTCGCGCATCCGCTTGGCACGCGGTCCAATTCCCGCTACATTACTGCTCCCCACCGCTTCCAAGCGAGTCCCTTCTTATGAGTCGCAAAATCAACTTCATCGACTGTTCCCTCCGCGACGGCCACCAGTCGCTCCTGGCCACCCGCATGAGCACCGCGCAGTGCATGCGCGTTCTGCCC
>JBAYVY010000388.1:0-2860 GCA_041674345.1 Phycisphaeraceae bacterium
TCACGGGTGATCGCCGTTTTTGAGCCAAAAACGAATGTTTGTCGAAAAATGGTCGAACATTGGCTCATCTTACCGCCGTTTTTGAAGCAGAATCGAGGCTTTTTGACCCCGTGAACGGTTACGCAATTGCAAAACGCTGGTCTTGCCCGAACTGTTCGTGCCGAACAACCCGGTGATCGGAGCCAACCGCATCTGCTTGATCCGCTTCCATGACTTGAAGTTGTTTACACTCAACTCTGTCAACATGGCATGACTCCTTTCGATTCATCCATCTTAACCGGTCAATCGCTGGTTCGCTCACAATGGCATGACGACCGCGAGCCGGAACACGGATATTCCCTCCCGCGGGCAAACATTTTCCCGCCTAAAATCTGCTGTAACTTCCGCCGGTTCGCCGATGAATACGACTTGGGAGGTCTTGCGCGCATTATGGCTAAAAAAGCATCATCCGGTAAAGCATCGCAACCCACGCCGCCGCCCTCGGTTTTGCGCCGCGTCCTCTGGACGCTCGCCGCTGGCGCGTGGCTGTTCACTGTCATTTCCCTGGTCGGCTATCGACCGGCGGACTGGCCTTCACATGCCGTCACGCCGCAAAACTGGCCCGTCGCCAACTGGTGCGGTTCGGCCGGCGCGTTCATCGCCTACGAATGCTACCTCACCCTCGGACCCGGCGTGTGGGTGCTGCTCGCCGGGCTGCTGGTCATGCTCCTCAGCTCCGCGCGCCGTTCCCGCATCGAACAACTGCCCATCCGCATCGTCGGGTTCATCGTCATGGCGCTGGCGACCAGCAGCTTCATCGCGCTGCAATTGCCCCGTTCCGGCTCGATGCCCGAAGGGGCCGGCGGCCTGTTCGCCATCTGGTTCGTCGAAATCCTCGTCAGCCGCTTCAGCTACGTCGGCTCCCTCGTCGTGCTGCTGGCCGCACTGGCCGTCGGCGCGATGGTCGCCATTGATGAAATCGTCATGGCCGCCCCCGGCTTCATCGCGGCGGTGTGGCGCAAGCTCGCCGCCGTCAACTGGCCCACGCCCATGCTGGCCGGCCTGCCCGGCAGACTCTTCGCGCGCAGCCACGATTCATCCGACGGAACCATGCTCCGCCCACGCCCGACCATTTCCGGGACTTCCGGGGGCGCCCCCGGAAGCCCCGGAAGTAAACCATCGCGGCCGGGCGTGCCGGGCGATAACCCCGCCATCGACCCCGACGCCGGCGGACTGGGCGGCACCGAATCCTTCGATCCCGATGATCCGAATTTCGTCCCGCCCACCGAGCGCTATGTCGCCGCCGCGGCCACCGCCACGCTGGACGAAGACGAGGAAGAACACGAAATCCTCGATGAAGATGAAGACATCGACGAGATCGACGAAGAAGCCGAACTCGATGTCGGCGAAGTGCAACCCGCCGCGCAGTCCGAACGCAGGCAACTGACCGCCGATGAACTGCGTGAAAAGATCAAGAAGCTGCCGATCACCTTCGCCAAACCGGTGAAAACCCCGGCCCCCCAGACCGCGCCGCCGGTGCAGGATTTCAGCGGTTATCGTTTCCCGGGGCAAGACCTGCTCATTGAGCCGGAGCACAATTTCAGCGACGAGATCGCGGCGTTGGTGCGTGAACAGGCCGAGGTGCTGGAACGCGCGTTGCAAACCTACAAGATCGACGCGGAAGTCGTCGCCATCGACGCTGGGCCGGTCATCACGCTGTATGAAGTGGCGCTGGCGCCCGGCACGAAAGTGGCGCAGGTCAATGCGATCTCCTCCGACGTGGCGCGTGAATTGAAGGCGCAGAACATCCGCATCGTGCCGAACACGGCGGGCAAATCGACGGTCGGCGTGGAAGTGCCGAACCTGAAAAAAGAAAAAGTCCGCCTCAAGGAACTGATGGCGATGGGCGGCGGTGCGGACAAGATGTCGCTGCCGATGTTTCTGGGCAAGGATGCGTCGGGCAATCCGCTCATCAGCGACCTGGCGGCGATGCCCCATATGCTGATCGCCGGCACGACCGGGTCGGGTAAATCGGTCTGCATGAACTCGATCATCATGAGCTTTTTGTTCACGCGCAAGCCCGATGAACTGAAGCTGATCCTGGTCGATCCGAAAATGGTGGAAATGGCTCAATTCAAGGACATTCCGCATCTGATGTGCCCGGTCGTGACGGAGATGGGCAAGGCCGCGGCGATCCTGGAATGGGCCGTGACCAAGATGGACGAGCGTTACGAACTGCTGGCCGAGGCGGGCGTGCGCGATCTGGACAGCTACAACGGGCTGAGCCGCGAAGAGCAGCTTGAAATGTTCAAGCCCGAAAGCGAACTGGAAGAAGCGAAGATACCCAAGAAGCTGCCGCGGATCGTGTTCATCATCGACGAACTGGCCGACATGATGATGACCAACAAGGAAGTGGAAAACTTCATCGTCCGCATCGCGCAAAAAGCCCGCGCCGTGGGCATTCACCTGATTCTCGCCACGCAGCGTCCGCAGGCGAACGTGGTGACGGGGCTGATTAAATCGAACATGCCCTGCCGCGTGTCGTTCAAGGTGGCCAGCGGCATGGACAGCCGGATCGTTCTGGACAGCAAGGGCGCGGAACTGCTGCTGGGTCAGGGCGACATGCTGTTTCTTTCGCCTCGCACCAGCAAGCTGGTGCGTGCGCAGGGCACGCTGGTCGATGATTTGGAGATTCGCAAGACGGTGAAGTTCCTGCGTGAAGTCGCGGCTCCGAGTTTCGAGCCGCAACTGGTGCAGATGCGCAGCGCCGACTCGCCCGTGGAAGAGACCGGCGAGCGCGACCCGCTGTTCGAGGACGCGGTGAACATCGTGCTGGAAACGCAGCGCGGATCGGTGTCGCTGTTACAGCGGCGATTGTCGA
>JBAYVY010000389.1:0-2857 GCA_041674345.1 Phycisphaeraceae bacterium
CGCTTGGTCCGACGACGTCAATGCCCGGCAGAAGGGTGTGGATTGGCACATGAAGATCGCGGATGCCCGGACGAAGCTGACCAGCGTTTATCCTAAAATCAAGGAATGACGGAGCACTAGCGATGAAAACTTAAAACCGCATAAAACGTTTACGCTCTTTTTCTGTCAGGGTTCAAAGGCGGAAAGGGGTGACAGGTTGGAAGATTTGGTTGATTTTCTGAAAAGTCATTAGGCGGCTTTCACACAGAAAACCATGTACTCCTCATAATATCACCATCCGCATCGCCTTATCGCGTTTCTTCACCCCGGCAGAAGTGACACGCCGCACTTGCCCGCCGCGGCGCGGAGTTTTTCATCGAACGTACACAGCGTATGCCCCTCGCGCGTCGCCAATTCCAGGTACGTCGCGTCGTACACGCTCAGTTGATGATCGCGCGCCAGCGACATCACCATCGTTTCATCGCCCGGTGCGGCCAGTGTGATGCCCAGCATGCAGGGATTGAATCAGTTCGGCCCGCTTGACCTTGGGCCGCGCGGCGCGGCGGCGCATCATCCGGTTGATCGTGGTAGTGACTTGCCGGCGAATCCACCGTTGACGATCCTGTTGGACGATTTGCTCCGCGTCACTCTTGGTTTTCACGCCGCGGATGACCAGCACATTCCCCTCGCGCACCAGTCGAGCGCCGGGTTCGGCTGACCGAATCCGAACCTCTCCGTTGTCTTCGACAACCTCCAGCGGCGTTCCCGGATGCAGGCCCAACCGTTCCCGTATCTTCTTGGGGATCAACAACCGACCCGATTGATCTATCTTCGTTGTGACCATAATTCACCTGCGATTGGCCATTCTATCTATGTCTGCTAAGCCGCAAGCGGCTGCGGGAATTGCGAAATATCACAGCGCCGCCAGACGCATCGCCTTGTCATATTCCATCAGCGCTTTCACCAATTCCTCCAATCGTCCGGCCATCACTTCCCCCAAGTTGAACGACTGGTTGATGCGGTGATCGACGACGATGTTTTCCTTCCAGCGGTAGGTGCGGATGCGCTCGCCGCGCTCGCCGGTGCCGATCATCTTTTTGCGATCCGCCGATCGTTCCGTGTCCTTGATCCGCTGATAGTGCTCGTACAACCGCGCCCGCAGCAATTGCCACGCCAGCACGCGATTTTGCTGCTGGCTCTTGGTCTGCTGCATGCGCACTTCGATGCCGGTGGGCCGATGTCGCAGTTTCACCGCCGTCGCCACCTTGTTCACGTTCTGTCCGCCCGGCCCCTGCGAGGTCGTGATGTCCATATCGACTTCCGATTCGTCGATTTCAATTTCGACTTTCGTCGGCTCCGGCATCACCGCCACGGTCGCGGTGCTGGTATGCACGCGCCCCTGCGTTTCGGTGGCCGGGACGCGCTTCACGCAATGCGCCCCGCCTTCGTAGCCCAGGTGTTGCCAGACGCCCAGACCTTTGACGTTGATGATGGCTTGTTTCATTCCGCCCATTTCGCCGGCTGCTACGTCCATGACTTCCCACGACCAGCCCTGTGAGCCGGCGTATTTCTGATACATCTCCACCAGTTCCCCGGCCCACAATCCCGCCTCGTCCCCGCCGACCCCCGCCCGCACTTCCAAGATCACCGCGCCGACCGCCCGGTCATCGCTGGTCACCAATTCCCCCTTGATTCGTTCGAGCAAGTCAGCGGTCGCGCGTTGGGCCCCCGGAAGTTCGTCCGCCGCCATCTTGCGTAGCTCCGCATCGCTTTCATCGGCCAACATCGCCCGAAGCTGCTTCGCTTCAATGCCTTTGTTCAGATATTCCCGGTACATCGCCACGATCGGCTCGATCGCCGCTCGCTTCACGCTCAGCTCCGTCACCCGCTGATGCTGCGACACCACCGCCGGGTCGGCCAGTTGCGCGTCCAGTTCACGCATCTGCCCGGCCAACTGATCCAGCTTCCGCAATAACGCATCGTCGCTCATGTCGATTCACCGCGAATGGATTTCTGATTTGGGATTTCTGATTTCTGATTTGGGTATGAAAACACGTGGGACCAGTACCCAATCAGAAATCCGACATCAGAAATCGGCATGGAAAAACCGTGAGCGTGTTTCCCTTGTGAAGGCGCTCACGGTCGTTGATCGTATCGTAAAAAGCTATTTCTTGGCAGGGGCCTTCGACGCGAAGTAATTTCCGCCGAACCGTTTCTGGAACTTCTCCACCCGGCCCGCGGTGTCCAGGAACTTCTGTTTGCCGGTGAAGAACGGATGACTGGCCGAGCTGATATCGACCTTCACCAGCGGATATTCCTTCCCGTCCGTCCACGTCGTCTTGTCCTTGGTCTTGATCGTGGATTGTGTGAGAAATCGGAACTGCGCGCCGGCATCCTCAAACACCACCGGCCCGTACTTCGGATGAATCTTGTCTTTCATAGCGGTAATCCTGCCTGTATTGCGAGCCACACATCATAACCGATCTCCCGTTCCCCCCGCAACCCCGCCATTTTGCCCGTTTAACAGCTTAACAGCGCGTCAGCCCCCGTGCCGGGTGCATGACACGCCACGCGGGGTTTGAATTCATTTTGGGCCCCTGTTTTTCCCCGAAGACCCACACGAAGAACCCGAAGAAGCACGAAG
Organism: Phycisphaeraceae bacterium; assembly: GCA_041674345.1. Taxonomy (GTDB): domain Bacteria; phylum Planctomycetota; class Phycisphaerae; order Phycisphaerales; family Zrk34; genus JBAYVY01. Next base: position 2,624 of record JBAYVY010000389.1, read on the forward strand.
TCGATGGGATCGTATTTAAGTTAAATACGATCCTTTCTTCGTGTTTCCTTCATGTTTCCTTCGTGTTTATTCGTGTGAAATCGTCGGGTGGGCGACTCCCGTTCGGGCAGGTGCGCCAGTTGTCATGCGCCCCGCAGCGGGGGAGGGGGCGGACACGGACATCGCGGATCGTCTCCACCCGCTACAATGGACGCCATGCCCAACCTCCTCGCGCAACTTGACGCGATCATTGAC
>JBAYVY010000390.1:0-2833 GCA_041674345.1 Phycisphaeraceae bacterium
CCCACGCCATCAAAATGACCCCCGTCCCAATCCTGTTCGGCACGGTTTTCGCGCCCTGGACTTACGTCATTTTAAGTGTTTTGATGAACCGGCTGTTCCGCGAAATCAGGATAAAAACGCCTGTCGCAAGGTGCGTGCCGAACAGGATTGCCCCCATCCCCTTTTCCGCTCCCCAACCGACTCCCGCCCTCGTATCTTCGCCACTAAAAACCGTACCTGTCCCGCTTTCTTTTCCGTACCTGTCCCGCTTTCTTTTCTTTTCCGCTCCCCAACCGACTCCCGCCCTCGTATCTTCGCCACTAAAAACCGTACCTGTCCCGCTTTCTTTTCTTCCCGGACGGTCAGATGTTTGGCGGCATCGGTGTCGAGACCGACCGGCGAAGGCAACGCCGCGTTTGCCGCGATCGGCGACATCGCCATGACGATGAACCACGTGAACAGCAATGACCATTGAATCGACTTCATGGGTCGCCCTCCAGAACAGCCGGTCCCAACGCGACAGCATTCACCCGCACCCCGCACATCGCAAGCCGCAATGCGCAAGATGTTATTTCTTTTTATTGACCAGGGCGAGCATGGATTCGGCTTCGCGGCGGCGGATGCCGCGGATGGCGGCCAGTTTCGTCAGCTGCGCCGCGCGCGGCTTGGTCTTGCCCTGCTCCCACATGTAGATGCTCTGCGCCGAGCAGCCGATCAGCTTGGCGTAATCCTCGGCGCTGAAACCGATCTTGTCACGATGCTTCTTAAGCCACGCGGCGGAATAGCGCACGGTCCTGGCTGACGCGGCGGGCGCTTCGGGGGCGTCGGCGACTCGCCGGGCTTCCTGCTTTTCGAGGAAGGCGACTTTGCGCAGGAGCTTGGCGTTGTCGCGTTTCAGCCAGGCCAGGTCGCGTCGGTGCTGGGCGCCGGCGTGTTTGAGCTGGCCCAGTTCGGTGCTCAAAGCGCGGCGGGTCAGACGAGCCACCTCATCACGGAATGCCTTGGTAAAGTTCGCCATCACATTTTCCTTTCAAAAAATGAAAGACCTGTTTCCAAACAATCTTAACACGAACCATTATCGCGGTAAAAGCAACTTTCGCAAACTTTGATTTTGGGCGGATACAGCATGAAGCGTCACAGGGGTTCATATTCACCACGGAGATCACGGAGATAAGAAGCGAAAAAGTTTGGTTCATTGCTTATTCATCTCCGTGAACTCCGTGATCTCGGCGGTGAGTTGTTTTCCTGGCTCTTATGAACCATCATGCTATCATGCGAACATGAAATCCGATACGCCCCCGCCTTTGAAAGCCGCGATTTTCGACTATGGCAACACGCTCATCGAGTTCTCGCAAACACAGATTCGCCGATGCGACAACGCGCTGGCGGAATTATTGAAGCGAGAGTTCGGGCCGTTCGATTCTTCGCTTTTCGACCGGATTCGTCATGCCGACCGGATGACGCCGTACACCGGCGAATACCGTGAAAATGGGATGGAAACGATCACGCGAAAACTGGTCAAACAACTTTACCACCGTGAACCGACCGACGAACAATTGCGACGGATGCTTCAAACGCGACTGGAGGTGTTTGTTGAATCCATTGAAACTTCGCCGGAGGTGATCGCGTTGCTGGGTCGGTTGAAAAAGCGATACAAGCTGGGGCTGGTGAGCAACTATCCCTGCGGGCGGGCGATTCGCGCTTCGCTGGACCGCACGGGCATCGGGGCGTACATGGATGTTGTGGTGGTGTCGGGCGATGTCGGGCATGTCAAGCCGCACCCCAAGCCGTTTGAAGCGGCCCTGTCGCAATTGAATGTCGCGGCGAACGAAGCGATTTACGTCGGCGACAACTGGCTGGGCGATGTGCAGGGAGCCAAGCGGTTGGGCATGAGGTGTGCGCATATCACGCAATGGGACACGCCGGAAAAGTTCGACCGCCAGCCCGGCGATCATGAGCCGGATTACGTGCTGGGGAATCTGCTGGAGTTGGAACGGCATCTGTAAGTGGGAAGTGGGGGGAAAGTCGGAAGTGGGAAGGATTCTATGCGACAGTTCTTTACTTCCCACTTCCGACTTCCGACTTTCTTCACAGTCCCTTCGGCTTGACCCACTTGCGTGTTTGCGCGCCGGCGTACATGGCTTCCATCACCACGCCGCGGTAGGCCGCTTCGGCGGGACTGACCAGCGGGACGCCTTGTTTGCCGTTGATCGCATCGAGGAACAGATCAAATGCGTGAGGCCAGGCGGGGGGCAATTGCGTCCACGGCTGCTTGCCGTCAGCGCCTTCGACATGTTTGGAATTGAAATAGAGCTGGCCGTTGACCTGACAGGCGTGGCCCTCGGTGCCGCTGATTTCCAGTTGAATCGGATTGGCGACACTGGCCCAACCGGCGAAGATGTTGGCGGTCGCGCCGTTGACGAATTTTAAGATGCCCTGGCCGGATTCATCGCAGGGGCCGTAGTGTCCGAGTACGACGCTGACATCGGCGGTGCAGCTTTCGACTTCGCCCATCCACCAGATGAGGATGTCCAGCGCGTGGGTTCCCAGGTCGCCGAACGCGCCCACGCCGGACTGCGCCGGGTCGGCCATCCATCGCCAGTCGGTGTCGAACCAGCGACCGATCGTGCCGGAGTGGCAATTGCTCATCGACAGGTGGGTGATTTTGCCGAAGCTGCCTTTGGCGATTTGTTCCTTGAGGAATTGGCGGATCGGATCGCCCCGGCTCATATAGCCGGTCTGGAAAAGGACGCGGGCTTTCTCGATGGCTTTGAGCATTTTCTTCGAGTCAGCCGATCCGATGCCCAGGGGCTTTTCGACGAACAGGTGCTTCTTCTTTTTGCAGATGGCCGGC
>JBAYVY010000391.1:0-2829 GCA_041674345.1 Phycisphaeraceae bacterium
ACCGCCGGCGTCGAACCGATCCTCGCCCTGCGCTCGCTGTGGCTCAGCAACGACGACCGCTGGAACCACTACTGGTTGTGCGGCTCACCCCTCCGACAAGCCGCGTAGGGTGTCATGCACCCATTCCGACTGTTGGCGACTGTTGCGACTTGACGAAACCCCCGTCAGCGGCGAAACTTGCCGTTGAGTTTTCCCCCCGGCGGCGAGGCACCCGCCGCCAACCTGGCCGAATCCCGGCCATTCTCGGTCAGCCAAGGAGGCATTTGTCGTATGGCTACACGCAGCTCCGGCGTCAGTGGCGCGATCTACGGCCTGGTCATCTTCGTGTTCCTCTTCGTCATCGCTCTGGCGATGGCGATCCTCTTCTACGCCCAGCGTTCCGAGACGCAGAAGCAACTGGCCACCAGCACCCAACAACTGGCTGATTACATCAGCACCCAGGAAGCGGGGACCGAGGCCTATCACGCGATCAAGCAGGTGGCCGACGAAAAGCGCAACTCCGTGTCCGTGTTCGGCCAGATGCTGGCCGACACACAGACCCTCAAGCGATGGATCGCCGGCGCTGACAAGCCGATCGACCAGATCAAGTCCGAACGCGACGCCGCCGCGCAGGCCGCCGGGTTCAAGCCGGAAGACGGCTCCAGCGTGCTGGCCATGATGACCGACCTCAAGGGCCAGGTCGATGCCGCCAGGGAGCAGATCGTCAAACTGAACAAAGACCTGAATGATCGCTCCAATCTGGTCAAGCGCCTGAACGATCAGTTCGACGCCGCCCAGAAGGGCATCACCCAGGAACGCGATACACTGGCGGCTCAGTTAAAGGATCGCACCGCCCAGTTCGACAAGGCCACCGCCGATTACGAATCCGCCCGCAAGCAACTGCTGGCCGATCTGGACAAGGCCCGCGCCGACGGCAAGCAGCAGGTCGCCGATCTACAGGCCGCCATCAACACCCTGCAAACCGATATCGACAAGAAAGACGGCCGCATCCGCGAACTGGCCGGCGTGATCCAGAAAAACCGCCTCTCCGCGCCTGATCTCACCCTCGAAGCCGACGGCAAGATTCTCGATGTCGTCGCCCAGGACAATCTGGTTTACATCAATCTCGGTCGGGACGATCACCTGATCCTCGGCATGACCTTCGAGGTCTTCGATGAAAACGCCGGCATCCGCACACAGGTCGAACCCAACGGCCAGACCACGCAGGTCGGCGGCAAGGCGTCCATCGAAATCGTCCGCTTCGGCGAGTCCGGCAAGACCGCCGCGTGCCGCGTCATTCGCGCCGCCTACGGCAGGCCCGTCGTGCCCGGCGATCTGATCTCCAATATCGTCTATGACCGCAACCGCGTTTTCCGCTTCTTCGTGTTCGGCGACTTCGATCTCGACCACAACGGCCAGTCCACCGCCGCCGACCGCGAACGCGTCATCTCCCTCATCCAGCAGTGGGGAGGCCAGGTCGTCAGCACCGACCAGATGCCCGTCGATACCGACTTCCTCATCCTCGGCATGGAACCCGCCTTCCCCCAGGCACCGCCCGACAATCCCCCCCCGACCGAAGAAGACGTCAAGCACTTCCTCGAAGCCAAGAAAAAATACAAGCAGTACTACGAACTGTCCGGCCAGGCGCGCGAGCTGAGCATCCCCATCCTCAACCAAAACCGCTTCCTGACATTGATCGGCTACTACGACCGTTAACGATTTCGGATTGCGGATTTCGGATTTCGGATTGATACTATGGCGGGCGTCACTGCGACGGCCCGCCTTTTTCATCCGAACTTCGTCCCAATCCGAAATCCGCAATCCCAAATCCGAAATTCATATGGCCGTCCCCTCGCCCATCACCGCTCGTCTTCAATACTTCGCGCTCCGCTGCGGGGCGTCGCTGCTCAATATCTTCGACATCGAAGACAACCTCGCCGGAGCACGCGGTATCGGCTCAGTCATGTTCCGCATCGACAAACGCCACCGTCGCCGCGCCGTCGCCAACATTCAGCACTGCTTCCCCGAATTCGATGCCGCCCATTGCGAACGCATCGCCGAACGCTCCATGCAGCACTTCCTCCAACTCGGCGCGGAAGTCCTCTTCACCCCACGCATGATCCACCTGCGAAGCTGGCCCGACCGCGTCGCGTTCCACAACCTCGCCCAGGCGCTCGACCTCATGCTCGCCGATCGGCCCAAACTGCTGCTCACCGGACACTTCGGCAACTGGGAATTGCTCGGCTACGCCCTCGCCACCGTCGGACTCGACACCGATGCCATCGCCCGACCCCTCGACAATCCGCTCATCAACGACTACCTCATGGGCATCCGAGAGCGGCAGGGCGTCCGCATCATCACCAAGTGGCTCGCCACCGACCGCATGTCCCGCGTCATGCAATCCAACGGAACCCTCGCCTTCATCGGCGACCAGAACGCCGGCGACAAGGGCCTGTTCGTCCCCTTCTTCGGACGACTCGCCAGCGCGTACAAATCCATCGGTCTGCTCGCCATCAACTTCGACGCCCCGGTCATCTGCGGCTACGCCCGCCGCACACCGCTCGGTCCCCAACACCACTTCCACTACGACATCGGCACCACCGATATCATCCATCCCGATGACTGGAAGTCGCAGCCCGATCCGTTGTTCTATCTCACCGCGCGTTACAGCCGCGCCGTCGAACAGATGATCCGTCTGGCCCCCGAACAATATCTGTGGATGCACCGGCGATGGAAGAGCCGGCCGCGCCACGAGCGCGAAGGCAAGCCGATGCCCGCCGCGCTTCGCCGCAAGCTCGAAGCATTGCCCTGGATGACCGACGCCCTGATGCGCGACCTGGGAAAACCCGT
>JBAYVY010000392.1:0-2823 GCA_041674345.1 Phycisphaeraceae bacterium
GGGGAGCGATTCGCGGTCTTTGTGCCGATTCGTCGCGGCTTTGCTCGCGATGATGTCGTCGATGTGGCAGACGGGAAATCCCTCCACGTCGATATGCCGTCGCCATGCGTCGGCGAATCGCTCGATGCCATCGGGCGCGAAAATCAGATCGAGATCGAACGGGCCGTTCTTCAGTTGAATGAAGTCCTTTCCGCCGGTGATCTGCTTCATCTGGTCATCGGTCAGCGTGAACCCCAGTTCCCGTAGCGCCGCGGCCAGCGCCTGGCCGTTTTCGCGGGTTCGTTCAACGAACAGATCAGCGTCCTGCGTCGTGTCGGGAAAACCCAGCAGAATGGCACCCGACTTGCCGATGAACAAATACCGGCAACCGTGCCGGGCGAACACGTCGCGTATTTCTTCGGCTTGTCGATATTCAAACGCGCCCATAGCCCAGCCAGTCGGGAAGGTTTTGCTCGCACCATTGCCGGTATTCCCGCGTGGTGTTGAAGGCGCGGAACGGTGCGTCGTCCAATACCGGCTTGTATGTGCGAATGAAGGCGTATTTCATGCGTTGACGCAGCGGCCTGCGTGCCGCCGCCTCGAACTCGGCCAGCCATTGCGGATCAATCGCCTGTCGTGCGGAGGTGGTCATGCATTCTTATTCTACTCCCGCTTCATCGGATTGGCGATGTCCGCCGGTGCTTCCCCAATCGCAGCCATGATGAAACCTCTGTCTGTGTTGAAGGAACGAAAGCGGGAAGTGTAACAAAGTTCGTCGGCTATGCGCCAAGCCGCGTGAGCCATGCGTCGAATTGCGGACAGTGATCGCGGATTTTCGCCAACCCGATTTCAAGGGCCGCCAGATTTCCCAGCAGCGGTTTTTGGTAACCTCGCACCAATGCTTCCACTCGCTTGGACGGCGCGGTGACCAGCCGCGAATACCGCCGCGCCGGTCACGTTGGCGGGCGTTGCCTACCAGTCTGGCGCTGACGTTTTCAAAGCCGGACGGATACAGATGAGGCGCAAGCACTTCATTTACGAAAGATTCTTCCGTTTCGCCTTCGACATGAACGAGCAATCGGGACAAGGGGTTATTCTCCGGCGGGGCGTCCGCCCAATTCGTTCTTTTCCCAAAGCTGGCCGAGACTGTAATCCTCCAGCCACTGCGCCAATTTGGCGCTGTCTTGGCGCGTCAGGACTGTGCCGCCGTTGACCCGATCCGCGACCAACACATCCTCCGGTTCAAAATGGTCCAAAACCAATGGGGATTGCGTGGAGAGAATGACTTGTGTTTTGACGGACGCCTGCTTGACCAGCGATGCCAGCATCGTGATGGCGTAAGGGTGCAATCCCAATTCGGGTTCATCCACGAGGATCACGGATGGCCGGTATTCTTCGGGTTGCAAAAACAATGTCGCCAATGCGATGAAACGGAGTGTTCCATCCGACAGCGAAGACGCATCGAAATACGCCTCTGAGTTTTTATGCCGCCACTCCAACTTGATTGTATTGGGATTCAGTTTTAGCGGCTCCAGTTGGAAATCGTCAAAAAATGGAGCCGCTTGCTGAACCGTGCGGCGGATCAAACTGTAAGATTGTTCGTGCTTCTGCCGCAGCAAATAAAGGAACGCGGCAAGATTTGCCCCGTCAGGCCGAAAGTATGGATTGTCGTTCACATCCGCCGTCTTCTTCATCGGTGAACTGGAACTGGTGTCGTGGAAATGATAGACCCGCCAACGCCCTAAATGATCGCGCACAAAACCGGCGGTTTTTTTGCAATTCGGGTTGCTTATTCCGGCTTCACTACCTCGTATTACCACTGGTTCTTTGAACGGTTGAGAATGCCCGCTCTTTTGCCAGTAATAGGCCAATTCTTCGCTGGGGTGCAATTGATCCGAGGATGTTGCCTCCAGTTGAATCTTGTATTGGTTCACATCGTTTTCAAACGAAGCGTGAATCTCCAACTTCGGAGTCACCTTTGAGCCGAAATGCAACACCCTCTCGGCCCCACCGGCTGTGGCAACGTAATTCTGAAGATGACCTTCGCGGATGGCGTGCAGGAAGCCGAACACGCCGATGAAGTTGGATTTACCCGAACCGTTCGGCCCAATGACAACATTGATCGCCCTGAGCGGCAGCGCCTCAATCGACGCAATGCTCTTGAATCCTTTGATCGTGATTGAACTCAGTTCCGGCACGCCTTCCACAAGTTCACGAAATCATACCCCATTTTCCAATCAAAGTGATGGCGTGGGATCAGCTTGTCGGTATTCAAACGCACATATGGCCCGGTGCGAGGCCCGGTGATGCGGAACCGGGTAAACTATCGCCATGACCGAAGCGGAGAGACAACGCTCTGATGATCGTGATGCGACCGACGCCCCGGATGCCCCGGTCGAGTTGACCCCGCCGATCGGGTTGATCGCGGCGGGCGGCGGGCTGCCGCTGGCGGCGGTGCGCGGGATTCATGCCGCCCGTCGCCGCGTGGTCTGCGTCGGATTGCGAGGCCAGTTCCACCCCGAACTCCCGGCCACGTGCGACATGTTTTTACAGGCCGGTCTGATTCAACTGGGCCGGTGGATTCGCCTGCTGAAAAAGCACGGCTGCCGGGAGGCGCTGATGCTGGGCAAGGTTCACAAGGAGCGGATGTACGATCCGTTCCGGTGGTTTCGTTATGTGCCGGACCTGCGAGCCGGTAAGCTATGGTTCGGTATCCTGCGACACGACAAGCGGCCCGACAGCATGTTGGGCGCGATCGCCGGCGAATTCGCGCTGGACGGCATCACCATGATCGACTCGACCCGCTACATCCCGGAACTGATGGCCCACGAAGGCGTGATGACC
>JBAYVY010000393.1:0-2814 GCA_041674345.1 Phycisphaeraceae bacterium
GCATCCGTTCGTCCATGACGGGCATCACCTGATACTTCCGCCGAATCCGTTCGACAAGGGTAGCGTCCATGTCCTATCCATCGGCCAAGCCGAGATCGGCAGTGGAAAATTTGTCAAGTTATTATTTCGCGGCTCCTAAATATCCCTTAAAGTGTTTGAGCAGCCCGCCCAATTTGGGGCGGACCTGATGAATCCGGACTCCGGACTCGCTGAAGCGAGCCACGCCGGGAAGTTCGGGGGGCCGGGGGTGGTCGGGGGGCGGCGGGACGCCTAGGATGAAGGACTATGACCACCCTTGGAACGCGGTATTGCACGGTTCGCATCAATGTCGAGAAGGTGCGTGAAAACTTGTCGAAGGGTGTGACGTGGAAGCGGCGAATCGCGGTGAGCGAGGAACAGGCGCTGGAACAACTGGAAATGATCGGGTTCACGCGGAACGAGGATGGATTGACGTTCACAGCGCGTCAGGCGGACTTGCCGGCGTTGCGACCGGGGGAGCTGATGTCATTCGCGCCGCTGGCGACGGGAGACAAGGAGACGGGGAAACGGAAGAATTGAGGATTGCTAAGCCGCGAGCGGCGATGCGTCAGGCGCGGGCGTGGCGGGATCGACCGCGGGTGATGAGCAGGCCGCCGATGGCGAAGAGTGCGAGGGTGGCGGGTTCGGGGATGATGAAGAAGAAGCCGCTGTCGATATTGACGTTGGGATCGCCGGGCGCGGCGCCGTCAGCGTCAGCGGTGATGGCGGAGGTGACGTCGATGCTCATGAGGTAGATGCCGGCGGGGAAATGAAGTGTCTGGTTGATAAGGAGGCCGGGCTGTCCGGGGTCGTTGGAACTGTCGTAATCGGCGCTGATGAGGGTGGAGAGGACAACACCGCCGGCTGAGATTTCGGAGATGGAGAAGTGGCCATCGGTGGTGAAGTACGGGGAAGGGATGAGGCCGGGTGTGATGCCGGCGGTGAAAGCGAGGAAGGCGGGTGTGGAAACGGTGAATCTGAATTGGAGGGAAGAGGTAGCGGAGGCGGTGGCATTGGCACCGGAGGTGGTCTGGAGGTACGGGAAAGCAGCGAAGCTGACCTGTTGATCGGGCTGATAGTCGAAGCCGATGCTCTGATAGGTTTGAGCCAAGGCGAGGAAGTCGGTTGAGTAATTGTAGCCGGTGTCATTGTACGTTCCGTCTGAGGCGGGCATGGCGACGGGGGTGGCGGGGTAGATGCCGCCGCTGTAGGAATTGAGCGTGGTGACGCCCTGCGTGAGGGTTTCATCGGAGTAGGTAATGGAATTGAAGGTCAGAGGCCCGGCGTGAGCGGCGGCGGCGGGGAAGAGCAGGGCCGCGGCGACCAAGAACGATAAGCGGGAAGAAATCATGCGTCTCGAACCTCTTGTTCTCGAAGCACTCTCTTCCCGCAGTTGCGGTTCTGGTTTGGATACGACAGGGGTAATTTACCGGATGGGTTGACGGAATACAAGGGGAAAATGGGGAATTAATGTCGCGCGGAGAAAGGGCCGTAGGGCTGAAGCCCTACGGCCTTGGGGGAAGTGAACTTTTGAACTTTCGGGGAAACTTTCGGGGAAACTTTCGGGGAAACTTCCGGGGGTCAGGCGTGAGCGCGTTTGCGGGAGGCGAAGAGGGCGAGGGTGGCCGGTTCGGGAACGATGGACTGATCCTTGCCGAATTGGAGGGTACCGCCGGGCGCGAGGGAAGCGGTCCAACCGAAGAGCCAGGAAGCGTCACCGGGTCCGACGGGTCCGGGGATATTGGGGGTGAAGTTGGTCAGTGAGCCGTCGTTGAGCAGGGGGAGCAGGTCGTTGGAGCCGTCGATGAGATCGGCGATATAAATGTCGGGTGTGACAGAGGTGGCGGTTTCATGGACGAGTGTGGAATCATCGTATTGGCGGGCGGTGTTGTAATTGCCGGGGCCGATGATTTCGATGGTATCGTTGTTGGGTGTGTCGTTGAGATTGAAGTCGGAGTATTGGAAGACGGCGACATCGAGCGGGGGGGCCTCGGCGTTGGAGTTGATGTTGTTGAGGGTGACGACGGTGTGCAGATCGGCCACGCCGGAGCCGGGCTGCCCGCCGGCCAGCGAATAGATCAGCGAGATTTTGAGCGTGGCGTTTTCGTAGGTCAGTTGCAGGAAGTTGTCGCCGGTGTTCGGCAGGGTATCGCTGGTGACGATGACGGGAGTGGCGTCAATCTGGTCGATCGGCGTGGCGGGGCCGCTGTTGCCGATGCGATACCAGAACCATTGCCGGGTCAACACATCGACCGAGTCGATGACCCAGTCGTACTCGCCGCTGACCGAAGCGGGATCGAACCTGACGGTGCTGTTGGCGTCGTTGAGCGTGGCCGGCGTGGCCGGCGCGTTGGACGATTCCCAACCCCCGACGACGCCGGCCAGCGCCAGCGACGTCCCGATGAACCATCTGTTTGCGAGAAGCATGAGCAACCCTCCAGCGGCAACCCGCCGCCGCGCGGCCGATTCCCTCGTTGCGCGTTGAGTTCTTGCTCGCTGCCCCGACCGTCATCAGGATGCCTGATCGCCGGAAAAGCAGACCCAAACGCAAGAACGAAGCGCAACGCTCTTCACGCTCTCTCGATCCCACTCTTGTCTCTTGGCTCATCTTCCCGCGCGCAAGCCGGTGCTTGCGCGATACGACTGATGTGTAAATATTACCCCAAATAAACCTTCGGAGCCTCTGATTTACCCCTTGTACTGCGGATGCGGAACAAAGAGGGGGCGCGTGGCGCGTTCTCACGGTCATTTCGCCATCGAGTTCGCCGAATCAACTCGCTGATTCGGCCGCCTCGC
>JBAYVY010000394.1:0-2807 GCA_041674345.1 Phycisphaeraceae bacterium
CGTCCCTGACGCGGCTGAGCATCCCCAGCCGGTCCCGTTCCTTGAGATTCATTCGAAGTGTCTCCATATGGGGACACTTCTACCTGAGTCCGATGGGGACATTTCTATCTGAGTTCCTACAAGATCCGATTTTGTGCTGGTTCTGCCGCGAAAATGTGATATGCTCATGGCGCAAACAGCTTTCCGCCCCGCGCCCGATCATCAGTCGGCGCGGGGCATTTTTTCGATGTGTTTACAGCCCGGTCTCGACCAGATTGGCGTCATGATCTGGAACAGCGGCGGGCATGCGCGATTTCAATTTGGCATCGGCGACGCGCCGTGCGAAGTCGTTGAGCGCGTCTTCTGATGTGAAAAGCGATCCGCCGAAGTAAGCGGCCTGCAATCGCTCGCCGCAGATGCCATCGCGCATCCATCGGAACACCGCCGACGGCGACTTGCCGACTTTTTTTCCGGCCTGCGAGAGGGTGAGTCTGTTTTTCAGTGTGATCGTGGGTTGCATTTGTTCGCTCCGTGTGGTGGTGGATTTCGTATTTTTGATTCTTGCATGCGGTATCGCGCGTAACGAGCGCGTAACTACGGCGCATAGAAAAACCCCGGATTTGCCGGGGTTTTTTGATAATTTTAGTAACCAGCGCGTAACTACACCGGCCAATTACGGGGGTGTTTTGCAGTATTGCCGAACCTTCGCGGGGTCATATCTCGACGTGGTTCGGTTTCCAGTTTTCATGCTTGAATCTTTTTTCGACCAACGCATGAGTACCTGTTCCGTCGACGCACGTGTTGAACCGCGGCAGGTAGATTTTGCGATGTGTTCAACGGCTTCCATGAACGTCCACCAATCGTGCGTATGCTCATTGGCATCGTGGGGCGTGGTGTTCACCGCCACCTCTTCGCCGGTGATCCAGATGGATGAATCGTCAGTTGTCGTCGATGCCGATGCACCTGTGCGGATGCGCGCCATGATCGACTCTTGAACGATGCCCAGCACCAGCATCGCTTCATCTTCCAAACTGAAGCAGTCGGCTTCGGTCGGGTCGTCCCTGTTCCGTCGCCGAACGATTTGTCGGTACACATTTTCCAGCGGGGCGAGGTCCAACGTCGGCATGTTCGCGCGAATCCATCCGCACAACAGCGTCATGTCCGGCCCGAACATGGACGAAAGCGGATCGCACCAGCCGGGATCGCCGGGCACGCCATCCAACTCGTCGCGGATGGTCTTGCGGATGTTTTCGACCAACCCCGCAATTCTCTTGTCGTCGTCAGATGCAAAGTATGACATGATTCACCTACTTTCAAAGGCGGGCCGGTTGACCGGGCGGACGTGAGTAGGTGAACACGTCCGGCCCGGTCAGCCGTTCATCGGGGGATCAATCCCGATGCCCGTTGCCTGAATGTTACCGCGCATCCATGCGCGGATCGAAGCGCCCGCCACGGCGTTGACCGGGGGCGGGCGGGGGTTCCCTTCCGGGGGGCCGGGGGTCATCCGATCTTCAACAACACATCTTCGGCGCGGCTTACATCGCGCTCGGCGTACACTTGATCGGTGATCGCGGCGGATGAATGCCCCAGGATGATCGCGGCGGCTTCAAGCCCGAAGTCCTTGCGGATCAGCGTAGCGGCGGCGTGTCGCAACTGGTGCGGGGTCCAGCGTGCGGTACCGGCCTTGTCGCAAGCCCGCTCAATCGCCCGTCTCATACTGGCGGTGGTGTAGCAATCGCCGATGGTGCGGTCCGTCCGTTTCGGTGACGGCTTTTGATTCTCCCGTCGATGGCAATGGGCGTCCCTCGCCTTCATGTCCGCATTCGCTTCCTTCGGAGAAAACAACGGAACATCCACGGGGCGGCCGGGCATGTATTGCTGAATCACCTTCTGCGCTTTGGGGCCGATGTAGAGGGTGCGGGCCTTGCCGCGCCATGCGCCCTTGTGATCGGCGACGGCGGCCGTCCAGATTTTGCCGGTGGTGTTGAGGTCCGCCAGCTTCAAGCCGACGACTTCGCCCGCCCGCGCGCCGGTCAGCAACATCATGTCGATGAGCGATTCCACCTGGGGGGCGACGTGGGGTCGAATGGCGTCCACGTGGGCGAGGGGGACGGGCTTCACTGTGCCGCCTTCATTGACGCCTTGCTCGCCGCGTCGCAAGCCGGATACGGCGGTGAGGGCTTGCCAGACTTCGATAGGGACAAGCTGTTCGGCGACGGCCCATTTATAGACGGTCCTGATAAGCCCGGTACTTTTGTTGGCATACACCCGGTTCCATCCGCGCGCCACCATCAGCGCCATGACCTGCCGCAGGTGACGGGGGCCGAACTCACGCGCGGGCAGTCCGCCGGCGGCGGATCGCATGAGCCGAAGAATGGATCGCACGTTGAACAGGTGGCTTGGCAATCGGGCATCATCGCCGGTGACACCATAGCGGGCCTTCATCATCCGCCAATACGCGCGGGCAAGCTGTGTGACGGTCAAGGTGCGGGGGTCGGGTGCGTCGGCGTCGGCGACAGCGCGGGATTGCTTGGCCGACTGTTCCACGACCTTCCCCCCGGCCAGCCATTGACCGATGATCCGTTCGTATTCCGTCCGGGATTCCGGGGAGCCGTAAACACCAAGGTACATATCCCTCCGGCGTCCGCTGGCGGCATCGGCCAGAGTGACGACAGCACGACCGGACGGGCCATGTTTGCGGTAGGCGGGAAGTTTCGCGGGACTTGGTTTTCGCGGCATGGGGATGCTCCTGTTCGATGTTCTGCGGTAATACCGCAGAGTTTTCATCGGTTTCAGGTCAGCATCCGCCACGCGGCGGGTAAGCGTAA
>JBAYVY010000395.1:0-2797 GCA_041674345.1 Phycisphaeraceae bacterium
AGGCGACAATTTCAAAAAACTGTCGTCAACCTTGACCTTTTTCCCGTTGATGTTCAGCGTTGCCATTTATTCGACGCTCCACTTAACGCCGGATTTAGTGGTTTTTGGCTGGTTTGCCTTTTCCTGGAACGTCAGCTTTTCCCGAGATGGTCCTTTGCCCTCGCCGTGGATAATATCCAGATAGGTATTCTTGACGCGGCGCAGGTTGTCTTTTAGCTGATCTGCACTCTGCGACTGCTCAAGGTTGCCAATAGTGGATTGCAGCAAAGCAAGTTCACGCTCGGTGACGCTGCCTAGTGCAGCTCCGGTCGGAGACGCAGCCCGCATCTTTGCAAGTTCCTGGAAGCCAGAGTTGGACTTGACGGTTTCTAGCAGCTTGCTGACATCATGGGCCTGCGTGCCGGGTACGCTTGCCAGCAGGTTTCCGGCGCCGCCCGTGGTCGGAAGGATGCCGCTGTCTATTTTGCCAATCGCCCGGTCAATGTCCTGCGTTACGATGGTGCCAACCTTCTGGTTCTGCTTATCCTGATCGGGTTTGGCGATCTCCCTAGTGGCAAGGGCCTTTGCTTTCTCGATGGCACCGGCCTTTCCGGCCTCATATTCAACAGACCCAACACGCTTCGACTGCTCAATAGCGCCGGCCTTTTTGGCCTCGAAATCAATAGCCCCTTGACCGCCACCGGACCCCGGAACAGGTTGAACGATGCCCGGGTTAGCCTTGTTGATCGCGATATACGACCCGTCTGAGGTTTGCTTGAAGTCCCATTCGGCCGGCTTGAATTGCCGCTGCATCTCACTCGCAACGAACTTCTGGGCTAGTTCTCGGCCAGCGTACCGAATTTGCGGGTTATCGCTTCGCAGCATCTCGGCAAGGCGGGCAGTAGCCACCTGCCTTTGCGGATCGGTCGGCGTCGGGATTGCAGGAGTTGGTTGGACGGTCTCGGTCTTGACCGGAGTCGGCACCATCGGGGACAGCGCCGCAGTCTTGGTCGGTTCTGGCTGGGGTTCACTGTCAACCGGGCGCCAGTTCAGACCGCCATACATGCCCCCGTTGGGGTTAGTCGCGGTTCTGGGCACCACTTGGCCGTCAGGGACGCTAGGGGCGCCGCCTGAGAGCACAGCTGGAACGGCCCCAGCGCTAGGCGTAACGGACGAAACCGGCGCAGGCGGCTGCGCTGTGGGCTGCTGTGGCGTAGGCTGGGCGGATGGAGCAGAAGGAGACCCGCCTCCCCACATTTCAAGGGCTTTAATCATTGCCGAGTTTTGATTGCCCTCAGTCTCTTTGTCCTTCTGGTCGGCTTGGTACATTTCGTACCCGCCGAGCGCGCCCTGGCCCAGCTTGGCAAGGCCCTGCGCCCAATGATTAACCGGGACAGTCGGGTCTGCCGCCTCCGTCATCAGCTTGTAGGCCATCTTCCGGCGGTAGTCTTCTTTTGTGGGAATCGTCTCAATGAGAGCCATTTACTTCCCCATCCCAAAGCCGCTACGGCCCCAGCCACCGAGGGCAGCGCCGCCAAGGCTGAACAGACCGCTCATCATGGCCTGCTGTTGCTGGTTCTTCTGCTTCCACGGGATCAGGCTGTTTTCGTATCCCTGCTGGGTAATGCCGGCTATATCGGTATTCGCAACTGAGGTCTGCGGCGTATTTCCGAATTGCGGCTGATTAACCTGTCCACCAGACATCAGCGCGGTGATTTCGTTGATCGGCTGGTTACGCTCTGCCGTCAGCTCCGTTGCTGCCTGCCCTCGGCCGCTCAGTAGCAACTGATTATAGGCGTCGTTCTGCCCCTCGGTGTCGGCGCGCATTGCCCTGTCATAGGCTTCCGTTCCCGGCATTACGCCCTGATTGTAGAGCTTGCTTTCCAGGGCTGCATTACGCTCCTGCAGGACCGGATCGAGCCGCTTCCGGCCCAATTCCATCAGCCGGCCTTCGGTCGCGGCATTGTCCAGTTTGAACGGGGTGTCGAGCAGCCCGGTCAATTTTTTGGTCTGGTTGATGCCGAGTTGGTTGGTGAGGTTGTCGAATTCCCACTGCTGGTTCTGGTTGCGCTGCTCGGGCTCGGAGAGTGTCGTTGACATGGCGTATTTCGGCGTACCATCCGCCCATGTCCCGCTCTGCGTATAGCTTTGCGTGCCATACGGGTTGGTCTGGTCGACCATGTTCAACTGCTGTTGAGTGGTCGATGTCTTGACGTTGGAGTCGGTCTGCGCCTGAGCCGTCTTGACGGGATCTGGAGCGGGCGGGGGTGAAGGAGTGTTCATAGCCACCTGCAATCGGATTTTAACATCCGAAACACCACGGCATCGTCATCCGGGAAGAAGTGTTTCGCGATGCACTCGTATTTGAAGCCATAACGGGGTGCGAGTTGGAGAACGCGCTTGTTGCTCTTTTTCGTTCGCACCGTCAGGCGGCGGCATTGGCTCTTGTTGAAAACGTAATTGGCCAGGTACTTCAGAACAGGCCGGGTAATTCCTCCCGGCTCCGCATAGATCGTCATTTCCATGTTGGAATGGTTGAATTCGTTGAACAGGACTGCACACAAGGGTCGGTTATCATCAGACGCAAACCCGAATGCGGTATAAGGTGGAGAAATCCTGACTTGAAGCTTTTGCTCGATAAAGGCCGCGATGGCCTCGTTCTCGATCATGCGCACTACAGGAACCCGCCTATTTCATAAACGGTATTGAAGCTGTTGAGCCGCATGACAACATCGCCGGTTTCCCCAACAACGCCGGTTCGTGCCCTGAAATGAATGGATGCACACTGGCCAACACCGGAAACGCTCGTCCAGTCAGC
>JBAYVY010000396.1:0-2774 GCA_041674345.1 Phycisphaeraceae bacterium
CGCCTTGTTGATGGCAGGAATCTGTTGCCCAGACTTCAGGGCCTCTGCGATCTGCGGCTCCGTCCAACCACGCGGTCCCATTTGCTTCGCAATCTTATCAGTTATTCCTGCACGGCCACTTACCATGTCGCGGACGGTCAGGCGGCCCGCATCATCCTGTTCCAATTGCTCGTTGGCGTTGAGCAATTCGATGCCATAGACCGTGCCGTCGGGGGCGATGTCCACGTTCATTTCTTCGCTGATGCGCAGGGTCTGCACCTGATCCGAACCCCCGGAACTCCCGGAACTCCCGGAACCCCCGGCAATGGGCCGGAAGCGGATGTACGCGATGTTGTGTTTTCGGTCGTAGGTCAGTTCCATAGCCGCACCTTCGGTTAGAAGAATCGCACGATAACACTCAGCACAAGCCAGTGATCGCTTTCACGGACGGCAATCGCTTCCACCTGTTTATTATCGTACATTCGGCCGCGCCACGTCTGATTGTAGGCGAAGTTTCTGCGAAAACCGAAACGGTTTTCCCATATCCTGGTTGCGTGTACGTATTTTGTACGGTATATTGGGGGGGGGGGGGGGCGGACACGGACACTCCCCGGAAGTGGGAAGTGGGAAGTGGGAAGTGGGAAGGCGGAAGTGGGAAGGCCAGGGGAGCGGGACGAATCAAACTCGAAATCCGAAACTCGAAACAGGACAGAGGACAGGAACGAATTCAAACCCCGCGTGGCGCGTCATGCACCCGAATATGCCGGGGGGGGACGCGGCGTAACCATCGCACGCATGATCCGTCGGTAACATGAAATCAAAAATGCGACGGGTTGTAATATCCGACCCCGGTTGTGCGTTTAATCGGAAAGGGACCGTTCACGAAGGAGCATTCAAATGATCTGTATGGCCGCGTTGCTGTCCTTGTGTGTTGCGATGAATGTATCCGGGCGGATGTATCAACCCGCGTCGCCGGAGCATCCGATCGCGGCGATTGAAAGATATGAACTGCCTCAGCCGAATACGGATCAGAAGTTGCAGGTGCGGATCACGTATCCGACGGACGCGCCGCCTTCCGGGGGTGCCGGACCTGCCCCCGGAAGTGAAGCGGGTCACGCCGATGAAAACTTCCGGGGGCGGGGGTATCCGGTCATCATCTGGTCGCATGGCATGGGCGGGTCGAAGGACGGGTATCAGCCGCTGGCGACGTACTGGGCATCGCACGGTTATGTGGTGATTCAGCCGACGCATGACGATTCGATCGGCAAGCAGAGCGGGGAGATGAAGCAGCGATTGCTGAAGTCGCGCAATCTGAATCTGCTGACCGGCTCATGGGACGAGAGGCCGAAACAGATATCGCTCATTATCGACTCGTTGGAGAAGATCGAAAAAGAGAACCCTGCCCTGGCCGGCCGGCTGGATCGGCAACACATCGGCGTGGGGGGCCACTCTTTCGGAGCGCACACGACGATGATGGTCAGCGGATTCACGTTGCACACGCCGGGCGGCAGGCAGAGCGTGCAACTGGCGGACAAGCGACCGATCGTGTTCGTCGCCATCAGCCCGCAAGGCCCCGGCCAGGCGGTCGATGAATCCAGTTACACGCCGATGACCCGACCGATGATGATGATCACCGGCTCGCTCGACAGCAGCCCGATGTCGGAAAAACAAGATGCGAACTGGCGATTGAAAGCATGGGAATATGTCCCGCTCGGCGACAAGTATCTGCTGTGGGTCAATGACGCCCATCACGGCTTCGGCGGGATTGCGGGCAAGGTGCGTTACCGCAACGCCGGCCCGAACAACGAACATCAGGTCGCCATCGTCAAAACCACCGCGCTGGCGATGTGGGACGCCTGGCTGAAAAATGACCCCGCGGCCAAGCAATGGCTGCACGACGCGGGCGATCTGCGCGACGGCGAACAGCAGGCGAAGGTCAGCCGGAAGTAGGGGGGGGAAAGGTGTAGGGTATAGGGTTTGGGGTTTGGGGTATAGAAGATGGCGAGGCCTGTTGTTTTTCTTCTACACCCTACACCCCATACCCTATTCCAACGCTTCGGCCTCGATGCTCGCCGCCTCACCCTTCAATTTTTTCTCGACGTATTTCTTCACCCACGTTTCCCAGCTTTTGCCGCTGGCGGGGTTGCGGTCGGCGAACTTCACGTTGGCGATGTCGCCGTAGGCGATGGTCAGGCGCGCCGAGCCGTCGGCGGGCAAAATGCGAACATAGCTGTGGCGCGGGTCGGCCCCGGTGGTCCGGTCGAACACATATCCCTCGACCACCTTGCCATCACGCTGGGTGATCGTGACATCGCCGCGGTAGTCGAACGCCTTCTCCATCGCGTCGGTCAGCAGCTTGGGGTCGTTGATGTCCGGCGACCAACCTTCCAGTTTCGCGGGTGTTTGATTCATGCGGACATGATAGCGGCATTGGGTGATTGGGTGAAGTGTGATTTGGTGATGTGGTAAAGGACCACATCCATATGTGCAATCGGCTCCGTCTGCTTCACCAAATCAAACATCACCAAATCACCAAATCCCGGCCCCCCTCTCGCTCATCGCTCATCACTGAGATATAATGTCCCCATCGGGTCGGAATTCAATTTCACGGAGAAACATCCATGAAGAAGCTGCTGAAGATCGTCGTGGCGCTGGTGCTGGTGTTCATCATCGTACTGGCCGTGGCCTGGTTCAAAATCGACGCCATCGCCAAGGCCACCCTTGAAAAAGGCGGCACCTACGCGCTGGGCGTGGACATCACCGTCGATCACGTCAACGTCTCCCTGCTCGGCGGA
>JBAYVY010000397.1:0-2771 GCA_041674345.1 Phycisphaeraceae bacterium
CCCAGCGGCACGCCCATCACTTCCGCGATCTGCTGGTAATCCATTTCCTGGATGTCCCGCAGCAGAATAATCCCCCGCAATTCCTCGTCCATCCGCTCCAGCGCCTCGGCCAGCGCATCCAGCCGCTCCTTCTGTTGGACGCTCTGGACCGGCCCGGGTTCCCGTTCATCGGCCAATAATGCGCTCCGCTCCTGTTCCTCCGTCCCGTCACCACCGCCCAGCGGTTGGTCCAGCGACGTCGTCGCCCTCACCTTATTCCGCCGTAACTGACTGATCGACAGGTTCATGGCGATCCGGTACAGCCACGTGCTGAACCGCGCATCGCCCTTGAATCCGTCAATATGCTGCACCGCCTTCAGCAGCACATCCTGCGCCAGGTCCGCCGCGTCCGCCTCCCGCCCGATCATCCGCAGGCACAGGTGATACACCTGCTTGTGATACGCACCCAGCAATTCCCCCATCGCGCCGCGATCACCCCGATGCACCTGATCGATCAGTTGCCGTTCACGCTTCGGGCTGAGGGGCGATGGATGCACCATGTCGCCAACGATTGTAACCTGTGTGAGCCAAGTGGAAAGTCGCAAGTCGCAAGTCGCAAGTAAAGAAAGACCTCCATGCTTCCAAGCACGGCATGACGCCTTCTTAGGCGGCAGGCCGTGATTCCCACTTCCTACTTCCTACTTCCCACTTGGCGTTCACCCGCTAAACTACACGCATGTCCCCCACTCCCCACGACCGTTACGAATCCCCCCTCGCCAGCCGCAACGCCTCCCCCGCCATGCAGCAAATCTGGTCCCCCCAACGCAAGTTCTCCACCTGGCGCCGGCTCTGGCTCGCCCTCGCCGAATCCGAACAGCAGCTTGGTCTGAACATCACCGATGTCCAACTCGCCGAGCTGCGCGCCCATCTCGATGACATCGACTTCGACAAGGCCGACGCTTACGAAAAGCAGCTCCGTCACGATGTCATGGCCCACATCCACACGCTCGGCGACGCCGCGCCCGCCGCTCGTCCCATCATCCATCTCGGCGCCACCAGCCAGTTCGTCGTCTGCAACACCGAACTGCTCCAAATCCGCGACGCCCTGCACCTGATCGCCGACAAACTCGCCGCCGCCATCGACGCCCTCGCAACCTTCGCCCAAAACTTCCGGGGGGTTCCCACGCTCGGCTTCACACATTACCAACCCGCCCAACCGACCACCGTCGGCAAACGCGCCACGCTCTGGGCGCAAGACTTCGCCATGGCGCTCGGTGAAATTGAGCATCGCCTCGATACGCTTAACTTCCGGGGGGTCAAAGGAACCACCGGCACACAGGCCTCCTTCGTCGAACTCTTCCACGCCGACCCCCGGAAGATTGAAGAATTGGATCGGCTCGTGACCGAACGCATGAACTGGCCCGCCGACAAACGCTTCGCCGTCACCGGCCAAACCTACCCCCGTCTGCTCGATGGCATGATCGCCGGCTCACTCGCGACCGCCGCCGCCGCCGCCGCCAAGTTCGCCACCGATCTGCGACTCCTCGCCAACCGCAAAGAACTCGAAGAACCCTTCGAGGAATCACAGATCGGCTCCTCCGCCATGCCCTACAAACGAAACCCCATGCGCTGCGAACGCATCTGCGGCTTGGCCCGCTTCGTCATCGGTCAAACCACCATCCCCTTCACCACCGCCGCCGAGCAATGGATGGAACGCACTCTCGACGACTCTTCCTGCCGCCGGCTCACGTTGCCCGAACCCTTCCTCGCGCTCGACGGCCTGCTCGACATCGTCATCAACGTCTCACGCGGCATCGTCGTCTATGAAAAAACCGTCGCCGCCAACCTCGCCCGCGAACTGCCCTTCATGGCCAGCGAAAACATCATGATGGCCGCCGTTCAGCGCGGCGGCGACCGCCAGCACATCCACGAACTCATCCGTCAACACGCCCAGCAAGCCGCGCTGCGCGTCAAACTGGAAGGAGCCGACAACGACCTGCTCGATCGCCTCCGCAACGATGATGCGTTCAAAAACATCGACCTCGCCAACGTCCTCGACCCAACCAAATACATCGGCCTGGCCCCCCAACAAGTCGATGCCTTCATCAAGAACATCGTCACCCCCATCCGCCGACGTTACCCCAACGCGATCAACCTCAACGTGCAACTAAAAGTATGACGCCCGTCCCCCCCGTTTAGCGGGTGACGCGCAGCGTCCCTCCCCGTTTACAGACTGTTTCAATACTTATCACAAAGGGCGCGGAGGGCGCAAAGACACAAAGAAGAACGATTGCAGCAAGAAAGCGGGACAGGTACGGTTTTGAGCAAAGCAAGAAAGCGGGACAGGTACGGTTTTGAATCTGCCTTGATCGGTAGGGTGGATGGAGGCGTCTTGGCTGAAACGCGCCGATTCGGGGGTGCGGCTTCACGTTCTGCGTTATGCTAATGTCCCATGTTCTTTGATCTCGATCGCAAGGCGTTCATGCAACTGGCACGCGAGTATCGTTCGCGCTGGCCGGTGTCGCTGCTGGCTTGTGATCCGACCGGCGGGATTCAATTCGCATCGCCGGGGGGCCGGGAACGGATGAAAAAACAACCCCCGCCCCCGGAAGTTAAACACACGCGTGCTTTGGCGATCGCCGAGGCGCTGCGCTGGGGAGAACCCACGTTCCATTTATGCGCCCCCCCCCCCGCCCCCGGAAAGACAGACCCCCGAGGGAGCGCCCCCCGCGGGGGCCCCGCCCGGTTCGTTGTGGGCATTCCGCCGCGGCAGCATGGCCAACTCACTCCGC
>JBAYVY010000398.1:0-2760 GCA_041674345.1 Phycisphaeraceae bacterium
CCGGAAGCCCCGGAAGCCCCGGAAGCCCCGGAAGCCCCGGAAGCCCCGGAAGTAAAACCCCCGGAAGCAAGGGGGGATTGCGATGATCGGATTTGAGCAGGTGATGTGGTTGTTGGTGGGGGTGCCGCTTTTGGCGACGTTGGGGTGGTGGCGTTTGCCGGGTCGGTTGATGATGGTGTTGCGGGTGGTGGTGATCGTGCTGGTGGTGTTGGGGATGTCGGGGTTGCGGGTGCGTTTGCCGAGTCGCGCGGGCATGGTGGTGATGATGGTGGACCGGAGCCGGTCGATGCCGGCCGACGCGGAGGGGCGATTGACGGAGGCGGTGAGATTGGTGGCGGGCGCGCGGAAGTCGAGCGATGCGCTGGCGGTGGTGTCGATGGCGCAGGGCGCGGCGGTGGAGCAGATCGGCGAGGGAGGACAATTCGGCGGATTCACTTCGTCGGCCCCCGGAAGCGGGGAGGGATCGAATTATGCGGCGGGGTTGGAGAAGGCGTTGTCGTTGATCGGGCCGAACCAGCCGGGGCGGATATTGGTGGTGGGCGATGGAAGATGGACGGGGCGCGACCCGATGGAACAGACCGGGCGGGCGGCGGCGCGCGGGATCGCGGTTGACTACCGATTGATGGAGAGACCGGCGGTGGGGGACGCGGCGATTGAACGGATGATCGGGCCTGACCAGGTGAACGCGGGGGAGGGATTCATGATCGCGGCGCAGGTGCGTTCGCCGGTGAAACAGGAAGTGTTGTATGAACTGGTGCGGGACAATGTGGTGTTGTCACGCGGACGGAAGGTGATTGAAGCGGGACAGGATCGGCTGGTGTTTCGGGATGAGGCGGGTGCGAGCGGCGGAGGCGGTTCCGGGGGCGGGGCCACTTCCGGGGGCGGGGTGTTGAGGTATCGTTTGACGATCACGCCGGACGGGCAAGACCCGGTGCCGGAGAACAACACGGCGAAGTTGCTGGTGGGCGTGAACGGGCCGAGGCCGGTGTTGCATGTCGCGGAGCGGGAAGATTCGGGATTGGGGCGGTTGCTGCGCGCGGGGAAGATGGATGTTCGGACGATGACGGTGGAGCGGGTGGATGGGTCGCTGGAGGGGTTGGCGAATTACAGCGGGGTGATATTGGAGAACGTGTCGGCGGAGCGCGTGGGGGAGGCGAATCTGGGCACGATCGCCCAGTGGGTGAAGCAGGCGGGCAACG
The DNA here is from genome assembly GCA_041674345.1 of Phycisphaeraceae bacterium. GTDB lineage: Bacteria > Planctomycetota > Phycisphaerae > Phycisphaerales > Zrk34 > JBAYVY01. The sequence goes on from JBAYVY010000398.1 coordinate 1,200, forward strand.
GGGTGATGATGACCGGCGGGCGGAGCGGATTCGGCGTGGGGGGATATTACAAGAGCGCGATCGAGCCGGTGTTGCCGGTGTCGATGGAGTTGCGGAAGGAGCATCGGAAACTGGCAATGGCGATTGTGGTGGCATTGGATCGGTCGGGGTCGATGGCGGCATCGGTGGGCGGGGGATTGGCGAAAATTGACCTGGCGAATCGCGCGACGGAAGAAGTGATCGACATGATGAGCGACATGGACCAGGCGGGGGTGCTGGCGGTGGACAGCATCGCGCATGTCGTGGTCGATTTGCAGCCGGTGACGAACAAACAGGCGATTGTGTCGCGCGTGCGGGGCATTCGTTCGGAGGGCGGCGGGATATTCATTTACGAAGCGCTGTCGAAGGCGATGGGGATGTTGTCGAAGAGCGATTTGATGACGCGGCACGTGATACTGTTCGCCGACGCGGCGGACAGCGAGGAGCCGGGCGATTATGTCGATCTGCTGTCGAAGGCGAAGGCGGCGGGGGTCACGGTGAGCGTGGTGGGACTGGGCAGGCCGACCGACAGCGACGCGGAGTTGCTGCGTGACATAGCCAAGCGGGGAGACGGGCGGATATTTTTCACGGACAACCCGTCGGAGCTGCCGCGGCTGTTCGCGCAGGACACGATGGTGGTGGCGCGGAGTACGTTTGTCGATCAGCCGACGGCGGTGACGCTGACGGCGGAACTGGCGGGCGTCACGACCAGGCCGATGACGTTGGACCCGCCGGTCAATGTGGTCGGCGGATACAACCTGACGTACCTGCGCGACGGGGCGGGTTTGTCGGGCAAGACGATGGATGAATACGGCGCGCCGCTGATCGCGCAATGGCAGGCGGGCACGGGTCGCGCGGTGGTTTACACCGGCGAAGCGGATGGCAAATACACCGGCGCGATCGCCCAATGGCAGGACATGGGCGCGTTGATGACATCGCTGGCGCGATGGACGGCGGGCGATCAAAAAACGCTGCCGGGCGGCGCGGTGCTGACGCGGACCTTGCGGGATGGCGTGGTGCGCGTGACGTTGCATTTGGACCCGGCGCGGCAAGGCGAACCGTTTGAGAAGTTGCCGGTGGTGACGACACTGCGCGGCGTGGCGGGCAGGTCGCCGGATGTTTCGCATCAGGCGATGCGGTGGACGGGCGTGGATGAACTGGAGGCGGTGGTGGAGCCGGTCGGCGAGCAGACGGTGTTGAACGCGGTGGACATCGGCGAGCAGACCGTGGCGATGGCACCGGTGACGCTGCCCTATTCGCCGGAGTATCAGCCGGGCGATGACCGACGGGGCGTGGCGACGTTGCGTGCGATGGCGGCGGGCACCGGCGGGGCGTCGCGCGATGTGCTGGGCGATGTGTGGGGCGAACTGCCGACGCGGGCGCGATGGATTGATTTGTCGCCGTGGTTGTATTCGCTGGCGCTGACGGTGCTGCTGGCGGAGATATTCGAGCGTCGCAGCGGGCTGCTGGCGATGCGGGGTGATACGCGGTCGCGGAAGAAGGTATTGAAGCAAGCGGAAACGCAGGCGGACGCAACACCGCA
>JBAYVY010000399.1:0-2750 GCA_041674345.1 Phycisphaeraceae bacterium
GAACCAGGACCAGTACGGTCAACAGGGCGGGACGCATGGCACAAGCTCCTTGATGGGAACAGACGATATGGTAACGCGATTGAGTGACATGGGAAAGCGTGATAAACTGCCATGCGAATCACAGGTGGAGAAGGACATGAATTCCGCAACCAACATCCCCACACTCCCCGAAAAATTGAACTTTCTGACACCACTGGCGTGGGAGGAGTTGATTCGGGTCGGGAACGCGAATGACGGCGGATACCTGATACCGGAGTCGATCGTCAAACAGACGCGGTTTCTGGTTTCCATGGGCGTTTGCCTCGACTGGTCCTTCGAGGAAGACTTTTTGAGAATTGTTCCGGGCATCGGCGTCCACGCCTACGACCATACGGTTTCCGTTTGGACGATCAGGCGATTCGCTTTGTTCGGTGTCATCAAATGCCTCATCGGGAAAAGCAGTTTTCACGAAGTCCGGCGGAGGATGCGCGTTTTGAAATCCTATGGGGAGTTTTTCACAAAACAGGCGACGCACTACCAGGAAAGAATATGTGACAAAGCGCAATTCAACTTTGATGCGACGGCGGACCGGGTCATGGAGCGGGCGCAGACCAACAATGTCTTCATCAAGATGGATATTGAAGGGTGGGAGTATCAGGTGATTGACGATATCTTGAAGCATTCCGAGAGGATCATCGGCCTGGCGGTGGAGTTCCACGATACCATGTCGCGCCGTTCCGCTTTCATACAAGCGGTGGAAAAATTGCTGGAAAAATATCAGATTGCCCACATTCACGGCAACAATTGGAGTCCTGTCGGCGATGACGGGTTGCCCGATGTGCTGGAACTGACCTTTGTGAGAAATGACAAATCCGACACCGCTTGCCGCCGAATCGAGTTCCCGATTCCTCAACTCGATCAACCGAACAACCCCGACCTGTCCGACTATGCCTTCAGATTCAATCTGCATTCCTGATGCCGTTCGGATGGGGTCCGCCTCGCGTATTCAGGATCGTCTCCGCCGGCATCCTCCGTCGAACATCATCCGCCACATCATTCCACGGTGACGCTTTTGGCGAGGTTGCGGGGCTTGTCCACGTCCTTGCCGCGCAGCACGGCCCCATGATACGCCAGCAGTTGCAGCGGCACGGTCGTCAGCAGCGGTTGCAACGGCTCGGCGATGTCGGGCACATAGAAAATGAAACCCGGCTCGGCATACTTGCGGATGTGTTCATCACCCTCGGTGGCGACCAGAATCACCCGTCCGCCGCGCGCCTTGACTTCTTCGATGTTGCTCAGCACCTTGTCGTACTGGCTGCCTTGCGTGGCGACGAAGACGACGGGCATGCCTTCGTCGATCAGCGCGATCGGGCCGTGCTTCATCTCGGCGGCGGGCATTCCCTCGGCGTGAATGTAGCTGATCTCCTTCAACTTCAGCGCGCCTTCCAGCGCGACCGGATAGTTGTAGCCCCGGCCGAGGAACAGCCAGTTTTCGCGGTGAATCACCTTTTCGGTGCAGTCACGAATCTGCTGCGACTGCTTGAGCACCCGGCCGATCATGTTCGGCACCTCGTCGAGCTGGCGCAGATAGTCGTTGACCACATCGTTGGCCAGATGCTTGCGCCGACCGACATACAACGCGATCAGCGCCAGCACCGCGACCTGGCCCAGAAACGCCTTGGTCGATGCCACGCCGATTTCAGGCCCGACGCGCAGATACACGCCGGCATCGGTCTCGCGGCTCATCGTCGAGCCGACCACGTTCACCACGCCCAGCGCGATCGCGCCGCGCTCGCGCGATTCACGCAGCGCTTCCAGCGTGTCGGTCGTTTCGCCGGATTGACTCACGGCCACGACGAACGTGCCGTCCTCGATGATCGGATTGCGATAGCGGAACTCCGATGCGTATTCGCATTCGGACGGAATGCGGGTGAGTTCTTCAAACAGGTATTCGCCGACGAGCGCGGCATGGTACGCCGTGCCCTGCGCGGTGAGAATGAACTTGCGGGCGCGGACCAGATCGCGCGTCAGATTGGTCAGCCCGCCCAGCACCACGCGACCGTCGCGCAGATCAATGCGGCCCTTGAGACAAGTGGCGATGGACTCGGGCTGCTCCATGATTTCCTTGAGCATGTAGTGTTCGTAGCCGCCGAGTTCGATCTGCTGGAGGTCGAGTTCCAGTTCGCAGATTGCCTGAGTGACCGGCTCGTTGTCGAGGGTGGTGGTGCGGAAATCAACGGACCAGGGCGATTCGCCGTCGCCCTGTTTGTCGTTGGGGCCGGCGCAGAGTTTGGCGACCTGATAGTCGGCCAGGTGGATCACCTGCGTGGTGTGCGCGACGATGGCGGATTGATCGGAGGCGACGATGTAAGCATTGTCGGCCAGCCCGATGATGAGCGGGCCGCCCTTGCGGGCGCAGACCAGCGTGTGCGATTCGTGATCGCAGATGACGGCGATGGCGTAAGCGCCGGTGACTTCGCGGAGGGCGGCCTGCGTGGTTTTTTCCAGGTCGCCGTCGTAGAGTTCGGCGATGAGTTTGGCGAGGACTTCGGTGTCGGTTTCGCCGTAGAAGGTGTGTCCCTTGCCTTCGAGGTATTTGCGGAGGGTGGCGTAATTTTCGATGGTGCCGTTGTGGACCAGCGCGATGGTGTGACCGCACTTGGTCGAAGCGGTGTGGGGGTGGGCGTTGTTTTCGGTGACTTTGCCGTGGGTGGCCCAACGGGTGTGGGCGATGCCGAGCGTGCCGGTCATGGGCCTGGCGTTTTTGGCGA
>JBAYVY010000400.1:0-2731 GCA_041674345.1 Phycisphaeraceae bacterium
TAGCTTCGGGAAGGTCCGCCGGCGGCCGGGGCGCGGACGCGGACGTTATCGCCGGTGACTGTGCCGGTCTTGCCATCGGCGGCGAGCTGGACGTAGGCCTGGCTGACATAGCTGAAGGAGCCGGGGGGCGGGTCGATGGCGTACCAGCCGTAGAGCAGTTCGCGGACCTGGACGACCGTGCCGGACTGGAGTTTGGCGACATCGTAGTAATTTTTGCTGGCGCCGGAACGGACGTACACATCATTGTTGTTGATGACGCCTGTGAACGGCGGATTGGCGGCCCCGGAAGTAGCGGCGAAGGCGATCGAGGCGACCGAGACGACCATGGATGCGACGAACGTGTGACGATAGCGGAACATGGCAAGCTCCTTGGTTAGCCGAGCGTACTCACCGTAAGCCCCCGCGGGCGGCTGGTCAACATTTTACCGTGATTGCGGGCGGGAGGGAACAGATCATGAGATCATGGCGAGGTCGGAGCGGATAATTCGTGGAAGATGTAAGCGGTCACATCGTCGGCCTGCCGGTCGGTCAGCCGGCTTCGGCGGATCATGTCGGGGAGGATTTTCCGCCACTGTTCGGGCGAGTGATCGGCGATACGTAGCGCGGCGTGACAACGGGTGCATTGCGTGAGGTAAATCCGCCGGCCGGGCGGATCGGTGGAAATGCCGTCAACCGGCGACGAGCGCGCTTCGCCGGTCGAGTCGTCCGACGAAGACCCGCATCCGCAGATCATCAACAACACCATGCAACTGAACAGGAAAATTCGCATCAGAAGCTGAGTCCGATTTTCAGGCGGGTTTGGAAGTCCGGTTCATCGGCGACGCGGGTCACCTGGAACAGCGGGGTCACGGCGATCCACCAATCGCCCTGACGATACGACATCGCAGGCCCCAGGTAAACCACGTGGTCGCCCCATCGACTCCAGTCGTCGTATTCGCGTTCATAAAGCGCCTCGGTCCCGGCGGCCAGGCGCGGGGTGAGCTGATAGGTGATGCCCGCGATGTGCTGGAAGACGCCCTTGTTTTGTTCATAGTCGTAGCCCTCCCACTCGGCTTCGACGACGAAGTTGTAGGCGAATATCCAGGAGCCGATGTTTTTCTGGAACAGCAATTTGGCTTCCAGTTTGAACAAGTCATCGGCGAGGAGCGTTTCGCCGTAAACCGAAAAGCCCACCGGATCAGTGACGGGATGGGTGAAATTGTAGATCGCTTCGAGACCGGCCCCGCGCCAATCCACGCCGTCGTTTCGGACGCTCTTGCCGTCCTCATAACGCCAGTCCGACAAGTAGGCGGCGATCTGGAAATGATCGGTCACGCCATATTCCAGTTCGTGACGAATGTCGAAACGGTCGAAGGTGTGATCGGTCTCCTTGCTCGCCTTCCAGGTGACCCATTGCTCATACTCAAACTCACCGGCGGGATGGGTCAACACCTCGTAAGTGAACGCGAAATGTCGCTCCCCGGCCCCGACACCCGCGGCGAACAACGCGATGCTCCCCACGCAAACCGCCCAAACCCGATACGCCCGCCCATCGCCCCGAACACGCACACCTTCTGATGAAAACATCGGCAACTCCTTATTATGAAATTGAGACTCGTTTTCAACAAAGCGATTTCATAAAATACCTCGTTTCGCCGGTTTGTCAACTCCCATCTGAATTATTCGGGTTAGCGGGTGACGCGAAGCGTCCCTCCCCCTCTCATGTCCGAAGCATCACGATCCGCTCAGGCGGAAACGGAACGGTACGCGCACCGTGTCCGCCACCGGCTCGCCGTCACGCATCGCCGGGATGAATCGCGCCTGCCTTGCCGCGTTCTTCGCCGCCTCGACCAGACGTGGATAACCCGGATCGCTCAACACCTCGATGCCCGTCACGTGCCCCCGCGCATCGACCGTCACCGCCAGCACCACCAACCCCTGCTCGTTCAACCGGCGGGATATCATCGGATACTTCGGCACGGTCAACTCCGCCACGGCCGCGCCGCGCGTCACACCCGTCGGAGCGGCGGCGTGGGCGGCGGGGGGTTCGGGAGCCGGGGTTCGGGGGGAAGGGGAATTTCTGATTTCTGATTTCTGATTGCTGATTGGGGGGGAAGGTGCTTCTGTCTTCTCATCGCTCTTCGCTCGTCGCTCATCGCTTCCGCTTCCGGGGGCGGGGGAATTTTTGATTTCTGATGGCTGATTTCTGATTTCTGATTTCTGATGGCTGTTGGCTATTGGCTCATCGCTCATCGCTCGTCGCTCGTCGCTCATCACTTCCGGGGGCGGGGGTTTGACTTCCGGGTGTTCCATTTCCTCCAGTTCCGCGGCACTGATGAATCGCAGGTTCGTCACCGTCACCGATTGTTCACCCGGCGCAAACAGCGGGGTGGCTCGCTGATCCGCCCGCATGTCCCACGTCCACAGCGCCACGAAGATCGCCCCCGCGTGAATCAACACCGACCACGCCACCGCGTTCCACCAACCAACGGAAAACGATCCGACGGCGACGAACCGACCGGATCGCGGGAGACGGCCAGATGGTTTCAGTGCATCGTTCACATTTCAAAACCTCACTTCCAATCCGAAAATGAAGTTGCGTCCGGGCATGTTCGATCCTGATCCATGCACGCGGTAATCAGCGTCGGCGATGTTTTCAACCGCCGCGTACAGCGTGGTGTTCGGGCAAACCTTCCATCCGCCCCGCAGATGCACCACCGCGTAGCCCGGCGTGCCGCCCGGCGGAATGCGA
>JBAYVY010000401.1:0-2696 GCA_041674345.1 Phycisphaeraceae bacterium
CGCCCACATCCACCGTGCGCCCGTACAAGTCCCCCTCAAACCCGATCAGATGCGCCTCCGCCACTCGCACCGGCTGGTCGAACGTCGGCTTGGCCCCCACGCTCAACGCCACCGCATATCGCCGACCGTCCACCGTCGCCGCCCCGCCATACACCCCGTCCGCCGGCAACATCTGCACACCCGTATCCAAATTCGCCGTCGGCACGCCCAGCCGCCGCCCCCGGCGCTCGCCCTCCATCACCGTTCCCCGCAGTTCCCACGCCCTGCCCAGACACAGCGTCACATCCGCCATCCGCCCCTGTCCGATCAGCCACCTCACCAGCGTGCTGCTCGTCCGCGCCAACAACTTGTCCCGCAACGCCACCGTCACCAGTGGCACCACCACCGCCTCGAATCCCATCTCCCCGCCCAACTGTTCCAGCAGCCGCGTATCCCCCGCACGACCGTGACCGAATCGAAAGTTCATCCCCTCCACCATCGCCACCGCGCCGTATTCATCCCGCATCTTCTCCAAAAACTTCCGCGGCGTCATGTTCAGCAACGCGCCCTCCGGCTCCAGCCAGTCGATCTCATCCACCCCCGCCGCCAACAACGCCTGTTGACGCTGCTCACGATGCAAAATCGTCGCCGGGGCCTGGCCAGGCCTCAACACCGAAATCGGATGCCGCGTGAATGTCGCCGCCACCACCTTCGCCCCTCGTTCATCAGCCAGCAACCGCGCCCGCGCGAACAACGCCTGATGACCCAGGTGCAGCCCGTCAAAGTTCCCCACCACCATCACGCTCGGTCGATCATTCATAACCCACCAGCATAGCCCACCGCCCCCCACGTCGCTACGATACCAATGATGAAACACACACCCCCCCATCTCCCCATCGTTCTCGCCGCTTGCGGCTTCGCGATCCTCACCTTCCTCCTCACCGGTTGTCATTCCCTCCAGGCCGTCCACGACAACCTGCCCCCGCCCCGCGTTTCCGGCTACGCCGCCCTGTACGACCTGATGAACCGAAACGCCGGCGTCAGCAAACTCCTTATCTTCAAAACCGTCGATCCACCGGTCAAACAAGCCATCGACGAATTCGCCCGACAGTGCGCCGAAGCCGCGAAACAAATCAGGCAATTCGCCGAGAACGATCCGTCAATCGACCTGAACGCCGCGTGGCTCACCCCCATCGAGCAGCAGACGCGGGCAGGCATCGAAAGCGACACCAGCACCGCACTGCTCACCGGCTTCGGCAAAGAGTTCCAAACCCACCTGCTCATCTCGCAAACCGACGCCGCCCAGTACGGCTCCCACCTCGCCGCCTCCATCGCCAAACTCGACGACAACCAAACCCGCAAAAAATACCTCAACGACCTGTCCGACCAACTCGCCAAAACCCACAAGCAACTGTTCAAATTGCTGGAACCACCGTCACCATGACCCACTGAGGTTTTGAGATGAAAAAAAACCCTACCCCCTCGCCTCAAGACTCGGCGTCGCCATATCAAACCTGCTCATGCAAGTGAAACATCGCTAGTTGGCTCCGGGATCGGTGTCAACAAAAACGCGCGCGTTTGTCCCTGCGGATTAATCCCAACACCCACAATTTGTCCCACATCATTAATATCCACAGCGTTTTGAAGGAGCCAACCCGATCCCGATGCTATGCAATCATTGAGATCAGCCATCATTGAATCGCTATAAAGAAAAGCGTGGTAAATATCCCCCACAACCTGAGCTTTCCCCACCACGTTGCCTAGATTGTTGATACCACTGGCGTAACTATTCGTACCTCCAAGTGTACCCAAGTTTGCCATTACGGAACCACTATAAAGAAATGCTTGAACAAATTCCGTAGTAGGCGAGTACGCGTATCCCGCAATCCGCCCATAATCATTGATGGCATGATCCTCGCTTTCGACCCAAACTCCGTCTAGCGTACCCAAATCAGTCATAACCGAGCCGTTAACGAAGAAAAGGGGATGAGTACATATGTACTCATCCCCTTTTCTTTACTGGGGGGGGCATTACGCCTCTTGATCGGCGTCCCAGGGTTCGGGTTTGGGGGGCATGGCGGGGGTGTCGGGTGGCTCGGTCCAATCCTCGGCGTTGGGCAGGTTCAATTCGCTGGCGGCGGTTTTGCGGTAGCCCAGCCGGCGGACGACTTCGAGCACTTCGGTCCAGGTGGGGAAGGTTTTGCCGTTGGCGTTTTTGAAGGCCTGGATGGCCATGACGAAGAGGAATTGTTCGCTGGTGAACTCGCCTTCTTCCGCGGAGCGGTTGAATTCGGGGCGTCGGCGGCCGGGGCCTCGCAATCGGCGAAGGCCGGTGTCATCGCGCCGGTCGATGATGTCGCGGCGGTCGATGCCCGCGCGTCGTTCGGGGTCGCCCGGTTCGCGGAGGTCCAGCCCGGTGCGTCGATCGACCACGGATCGTCGCCGGCCGTCGGAGTCGGGTGTTTCCCGACGGTCGGTGGCGTCATTGAAAGGGATGCGGGATTCGCTCATGGCCAAGCTCCTGAAAGCGACCGACGGAACGGTCGGCTGACGGGCAGCGGGCCGGTCGATCACAGTTCTTCTTCGTCGTCATCGACGTCGAAGTCGTCGTCGAAGTCGTCGAGACCGTCCTCTTCGTCGAGGTCTTCCACGTCTTCATCGGCGTCATCGTCGAAGTCGTCATCCTCTTCATCGTCAAAATCGAAGTCCGGGTCAAC
>JBAYVY010000402.1:0-2688 GCA_041674345.1 Phycisphaeraceae bacterium
GATGTCGTGGCGATGGAACGCGCCTTCAAAACGGATCATTTCGCACGCGGCATTCGCCTTGTCGCGCGCCTCGGCCAAGGTGTCGCCCAGGGCCGTCACGTTCAGCACGCGCCCGCCGGCGGTCACGATTTCGCCGTGTTCGTTCAGCGCCGTGCCCGCGTGGAACACCATGACATCGGGCTGCCCGGCCGCGTCATCGAGACCGGTGATGACCTTGCCCTTGGTGTAGGGGCCGGGGTATCCGCCGCTGCACATCACCACGCAGCACGCCACGCGCTGATCCCAGCGAATATCGACCTCCGCCAGTTTGCCGTCGCACACCGCGAGCATGGCCGCGAGCAGGTCGCCCTTCATGCGCATCATCAGCGGCTGGCATTCGGGGTCGCCGAAGCGGCAGTTGAACTCCAGCACCTTGATACCGCCGGGGGTCATCATGATGCCCGCATACAACACGCCGCGGTAGTCGATTTCATCACGGCGCATCGCATCGACGATGGGCACGAGCACGTCGCGTTCGATGGCGGTCATGGCCTTGTCATCGACGACGGGCGTGGGGGTGTACGCGCCCATGCCGCCGGTGTTCGGGCCGGTGTCGCCTTCGCCGACCTGCTTGTGATCCTGCGACGGTTCCAGCACGTAAATATCGCGTCCATCGACCAGCGCCAATATTGAAACTTCCTGGCCGGTCAATCGTTCCTCGATGACGAGTTTGTTGCCGGCGTCGCCGAACTCGCGGTCGATCATCATGCGCTTGACCGCGGCCTGGGCCTCGGCGGGGTTGTCACACACCACCACGCCCTTGCCCTTGGCCAGGCCCGCGGCCTTCACCACCACCGGCGTCTCGTGCGCTTTGACGAACGCCATCGCGCCCTCAATATTTTCAAACGTCCGTCCCTCGGCGGTCGGCACGTTCGCCGCCCGCATCAATGCCTTGCTCCACGCCTTGTCGCCTTCGAGGCGCGCGCCGTCGGCGTCCGGGCCGAACACTTTGAACCCCGCCTTGCGCAGCTTCCCAGCCAGGCCCTGACTCAACGGGTCTTCCGGCCCGATCACGACCAACCCGATTTTTTCATGCCGACACAACGACGCGATTTCATCGACCACCTTCTGCGTGATGTGATCGACGGCGATGTCCATATTGCGACCGATCGAGGCGGTTCCCGCGTTGCCTGGCGCGAAGATGATCTTGCCGCACTGCTTGCTCTGCTTGAGTTTCCAGCCCAGAGCGTGTTCGCGCCCGCCGCCGCCGAGTATCAACACATTCATGCCAAACCTCGCTTGAACAGGGATCAACCAAGTCGCCCGCATTCTAAGGCATCGCCCGCATTCGCACACAGCCGGGCGGACGGACCACACCCACGATCCCCTGAAAGCCGCGTCTGGCGACCCAATCCCGATGGCACCCCATGCCGGACCTCATCACAAAAAGACGCGACATCAGCCCCCCCCCAGCATCGAGCGCGAATCGGGCACAAATAAAAAACCCCCGGATCATCAAGATTCAGGGGGGGGGCGGAAATGGGCCTGGGTAGATTCGAACTACCGACCTCACCCTTATCAGGGGTGCGCTCTAACCAACTGAGCTACAAGCCCGTTGTCTTCGGCGGCTTGAACGCACGCCGGACAGCGAGGGAAACATTTTAACAGGATCGACCGGACTGACAAGTCCGATCCGGGAAACTTGCGCGGTTCATCAAAGCCCGGCATCAAGGGTTCATCGTTTGGCGCTGTCGTCGGTCGTCGTGCCGGCCGGCTGTCTGGAGCGGTGGTCGGGAACGCGCACGGTCGTGCCGCAGTTGGCACAGAGAATCACCCGACCGCGTGCCGATTCTGGCACCGCGAGAATTTTGCGGCATTTGAGGTTGGGGCATATCAGTCGAATCGTTGCTTCACTCACAAGACACCTCCGACTTGGCCGGAAACGGCGGGCGATGATTCACGCCCAGGCCGCGAACAACATCAGCCAAGGGAATTATCGGTTGATCCGGCGGGCGGCTTGAGGTCCGCCAATGCGATTATGCGGTCGGCCAGACATACAAGCCCACGGCGGCGGTCATCATCGCGGCGGCGATGACCCGGCGGACCAGCACGGCGCGAGGCGTGTGCGATTCGAGATGATGATGACCGGCCCTGGCCACCAGCACGCCCAGGGCGATCGAAACCAGACCACGCAATGACTGGAGAATGTTCGTCAGCACCACGTTGATGATGCTGATCGCGCCGAACAGACACGCCATCGAACCCAGCCACGCCAGCGAATAGGGCATCGCCGAACGCCAGTCGCGCCATGCGGGCTTCATCCGAATCGCCCCAGGCAGCGCGATCAGACCGTAGAACAAATACGACAGCGTCACCGCCCGCACCGACGCCAGCAAATGCGAGTCACCGGCCTGCATCGCGCGGATCAGAAAAACGATGGACGTGTCGCTCAGGGCGTAGAACAGACAAGCGGCAAGCACCGCGATCACCGTGCGAGGCGGATTGGCCCCGCCGGTGTAATTCAGCAAAAACGCGGCGATCGTCGCCAGAATCACCGCGATCCATTGCAGCGTGTTCAGCGGCAGGTTGAGCCAGACCGCCGCGATGGAGGCGAGGATGACGATTTTCAAACCCAGCAGCGGCGCGACGCGCGACGGTTGCGTGAACCGCAGCGCGGTGAGGAAGCTGGTCTGGCCGAGAATGTAAAAC
>JBAYVY010000403.1:0-2671 GCA_041674345.1 Phycisphaeraceae bacterium
CCAGCGCACGAGGCCCGAACTGGATGTCCTCGGCACACTCAATCAGCCGACCGTTGGTCAGGTCGATTGCACGGTCGTCAAGGACGGCTCGCTTTACCGTATGGACTTCACGTTCAAGGGCGCTCGCGTTACTGTAACGGACGCTACCACGAACGGTTCTCACGGTTCTTTCAAACTGTTCGACTTCAACGAGGGCGCGGTATCGTTCCTCGGCTGTCGGCAGGACTACACGTCGTTCCGTTCGGATGGGACGGGCGTCCCCGGTGACACCGCGTTCGAGATTGGCATCGGCACCACGGCGATTGCTGCGGCTGCAGATGGCACGCTCGGCAATGGCGTCAATGAGAATGTGGGGCAGGCCGTTGCCCTTACGCTCTCTGGCGATCCTGCAACTGCGGCCGGTACTGCTGTCGACGGCGCCAAGGCCACGGCGCTCAACGGCACCGCAACCGCTCTCGACCTGAACCTCAACGTGTCCGGCTCTGCCGGCACTGTTGATGGTGACGGCTGGCTTGCGGTGTGGGGCACGGCCTCAATCACCTTCGCATGGATGGGTGACGACTAACATGCAATTGGCTGTTTGCGTGATCTCAAATCGGGATCACGCACCAGACTTCACCAAGAGCATGATGGGGTTGCTTGCACATCTCGCGAGCAACCCGTTCTGTGATTCCGTTGGCGCAAAGATAGCAAAAAACTGTTCGCTCTTGCCGGACTCTCGCCAACGGATGTTAGACGAGTGCCTAGCGGACGGGTTCACACATGCGCTCCTGTTGGATGACGACATGGTGTTCCCGTCCGATCTTTGCCACCGTCTGTTCGCGTCGCAAAAGGACTTGATCGGGGTTAATTCACTTCGAAAAAACCCGGATTATCTGCATTACACCGCTCGCGATCTTGAGGGCCGGTGGCTCGCATCCAGGGGGCGCACTGGTCTCCAGGAAGTCGAAAGCGTGGGGCTTGCGATTTTCCTGATCAAGCTTTCGGTGCTCAAGAGCGTGCCCAAGCCGCACTTCGAAGTGCGCTGGAATGAGAACACGCAATCCTATACCGGCGAAGATATTTATTTCATTCGCAAGCTGCGCGCTGCCGGGCACAAGGTTTACATCAATCACGACCTTTCGAACGAGTGCGGCCATGTAGGCTCGCTGATCTACACGTTCGACTTCTACGACAGGTTCAAAGATGGCAACGAAAACGCGCGCTGAATTGGTCCAAGCCGCGCTGGAAGAAATCAAGGTGCTTGCCGCCGGTCAGTCGCCGTCTAGCGAGGACTCGGACAAGGTTGAGCGGGCACTGGAACCGATGCTCGCTGAATTGGCGGCCCGGGAGATTGTCTATATCGCAGATAGCGATGAAATTCCGAATGCCGTGTTCGGCCCGTTGACGCGGCGCCTTGGGGCCGAGATTGCTGGCGCGTTCGGAGCCACTGGCCCGTCTATTGAGGACGAGGAATGGCGGCTGTCTAGGATCACGGCGGGCCGCCCCACTTATGAACCGCTGCAAGACCCAGACGGGTATTACGGCGGCGATGCGGCTGATTATTCATGACGGCCATTTTATTCCCGACCTCATCCTCTCCTGGTGAAAGGCCATCGGAGAGTGCGGGGCGGCTTATCAATGCAATGGCAGAGGCTCTTGGCCCTGCGGCCCCAGCCAAGGCGAAGATCGTCAGAGCGCCCGGTCTTTCTGAGTTTGGCGACCACGGGGCGGTTAGTGGCTTTCGTGGCGCGTTCCTGATCGGGACAACGCTTTACATGGCCTACAGCGGGACGCTTAGGGCCATCGTGGCAAACGGAACTGAATCGACGATCAACACGCTATCTGGAACCGAACCTGTATTCTTCGCCCACAACAACAAGGCCCCGATCAGCGACAAGGTCGTTATTACCGAGAACGGCGCGTTCACGATCGACGTATCGGATAACTCGATCGACGCTTTTGCGGATTCGGACCTGCCGGCTCCGGTCGATGTATGTTTCGGGGATGGCTATTTCTTCTTTGCGATTGCTGATGGACGGTGCTTTGCGTCTGGCTTGAATGACGTAACGGTCGATGCGGCAGACTTCGCCACGGCAGAAGGCAAGCCCGATAACCTGATGCGCTGTGTGTTCTATGGCGGCCAGCTTTACCTTGCTGGTGCCGGTACTATCGAAGTGTGGGATGGCTCGACCATTAACCCGACCGCGTTTCCGTTCAACCGCGTCACCGTCATTCCTCGTGGCCTTATTTCAAACAGGGCGATCACCGGCCACGAAAACGGGTTTGGCCTGTCGCTGTGCTTCACTGGCGAGAACGGTATCGTCTATGCGCTTAAGGGATACGAGCCGAACCGGATTTCAACCCCTGACGTTGAGCGCGACATTGCGAACCTTGCGGATAAATCAGAAGTCCGCATGACATGCTATGTCGAGCGAGGCCATCCATGCATTGTGGTGAAGTCCGATAGCTGGACGTGGGTGTTCGATCTCTCAACCCAGACCTGGCATGAGCGGAAGTCCTATCTTGTTGAGACATGGCGGGCCGAGCAATTCGTCTGGGCGTTCGACAAATGGCTGTGTGGTGAAGATACCGCAGGCAAAGTTGGGCAGATTTCAAGTACGATGCGAACTGAGTTTAGCGATCATCTGATTTGGGAAGTGCATTCCGCGCCTGGGGCAGCGTTCCCACA
>JBAYVY010000404.1:0-2649 GCA_041674345.1 Phycisphaeraceae bacterium
CGTCCCTGACGCGGCTGAGCATCCCCAGCCGGTCCCGTTCCTTGAGATTCATTCGAAGTGTCTCCATATGGGGACACTTCTACCTGAGTCCGATGGGGACATTTCTATCTGAGTTCCTACACGAAAGTTTGGCGTGTTGGAATAGCGGAGGAATTGATCTATAATGAAGCGCTTTGCGACTTCGGAGTCGTCCCGTGTTCGGGCGGGACGGGCTTGCGGTTGCGGACGGTTTCGAGGCGACGGTGTGTTCGGTCAACCGATCACGGATTGATTCTCCAATGAAAATACTGCTGGTTTCGCCCGAGTTCGCGGAAAGTTTCTGGAGTTTGAGTCGCGCTCTGCGCATCATCAAACGCAAATCGCTGTTGCCGCCGCTGGGGTTGCTGACGGTCGCGGCGATGCTGCCGGAGCATTGGGAGAAGCGGCTGATCGACATCAACGTCGAACCGCTGACCGACGCGGATTTGGCGTGGGCGGATGTGGTGTTTCTGGGCGGGTTGACGATCCAGTGGGCCGGCGCGGAGAAGGTGATCGCGCGATGCAAGGCGATGGGGAAGAAGACGGTGGCGGGGGGGCCTCTGTTCACCGCGGCTTACGCGCTGTTTCAGGACGTGGATCATTTCGTGTTGAACGAAGCGGAACTGACGATGCCTGCGTTGGTGGCGGATTTGGAGAAGGGCACGCCGCGCCGGATGTATCGCAGCCGGGAACTGGCCGACATGCGCACGACGCCCACGCCGCTGTGGCATCTGGCGAAACTGAAGAAGTACGCGGTGGTGGGGATACAGTATTCGCGCGGCTGTCCGTTCGATTGCGACTTCTGCAACGTGACGGCCACGCTGGGCCGCAGCCCGCGCGTCAAGGATGCGTCGCAGATCATCAAAGAGTTGGACGACCTGTACGCGGCGGGTTGGCGCGAGCGCGTGTTCTTCGTGGATGACAACCTCATCGGCCACAAACCCGCGGCGAAAAAGGAACTGTTCCCCGCGCTGATCGACTGGCAGAAGTCGTACAGGGCGCGAGGTCGGGGACACTTGCCGTTCTGTACGCAAGTGTCGATGAACCTGGCGGATGATGAAAAGATGACGCGACAGATGGTCGAAGCGGGGTTCGACACGGTTTTCATCGGCATCGAATCGTCCGACCCGGCCAGTTTGGAAGAGTGCAGCAAGAAACAGAATTGCAACCGCGACATGGTGGCTGACATCAAGACGCTTCAACGCGCGGGGCTGGAAGTGCAGGGCGGTTTCATCGTCGGCTTCGATCACGACACCGCGGACGTGTTCCGGCAACAGGTCGATTTCATCGCTGAGAGCGGCATCGTCACCGCGATGGTGGGGCAGTTGCAGGCCGCCCCCGGCACACGATTGAAAGAACGACTGGCGTCGGAAGGTCGCTTGCAGCGAGGCACACTGGGCCACAACACCGACGGCAGCACCAATTTTGAGCCGACCATGGGATTGAAGGTGTTGCGTGACGGCCATGCGTGGGTGCTGCGGACGATCTTCTCCCCGCGGATTTATTACAAACGGATCAGAACGCTGCTGCGGGAATACCCGTCGCCGGCGGTTCGACGACGTTTAACCCGGTCGGATTTCGGCGGGCTGTGGCGGGCGATGATAAGTTTCGGCATCATCGGGTCGGAGCGCGTGGAGTATTGGAAACTGCTGGTCTGGACGCTGTGGCACAAGCCGCGCCTGCTGGCGATGGCGGTGCGACTCGCGGCGATCGGACATCACCATCGCACGATGTCGGATCAGTTGAACGCGGCATTGGCGAAGACGCAGGCGAGCGAAGCGGCGGCGGCGGTGATACCGACCCCCACCGAACCGGCGCTGGCGGGGTAGATTCAAAACCGAACTTTTGCGAAAGTCGAAAAGATATTTCAACACAAAAGATCACAGGGGACACGGAGAAGATTTTTTGGGATATGTATTTTCCGTGTTTTTTCACTCTGTGGACTCTGTGTCCTGTGTGCTTGAACCGGACTTCGCGGAAGTTCATTCAAAAGTGGTTGAGCGTGAAACACAGGGAGCGGCTCGATGAATCGAGCCGCTCCGGGTGTGTTTGCGAAAGGGGGATGGATCACGCTGGTCGCTTGCGGCGGAGCATGGCGACGGCGAGGGGGGCGCAGAGAGCGAGGGTGGTGGGTTCGGGAACTTCAAGCACGGCGGCGACCATGTTGGCGGCGATGAAGTCGCCGACTTCGCCCTCGGTGGGGATGAGCAGGTCGGGCAGGCGATTGCCGTTGGCGTCCACGCCCGGATCGGTCCAGAGCGTGACCGGTTCATGTTCGATGTCATAAACGCCGGCGTATTCATAAAACTCGTAGCGGCGGACAATGACCTTGTCGTTGTCATCTTCGATCAGGTCTTCGTTCATTTTTTCCTTGGGCTTGCGTCCGCCTTCCAGCAGTTCCCATTCGACTTCGACCTCGGCGGGGTCGGAACCATCGGGGACGAAGTTGTTGGGGTCATCGGGCTGCTCATTTTCGGGATTGGCGTCGGAAATGAGTTGGTTGAGCAGGGCCTGCATCGCGGCGGGGTCTTGGGGCGCGTTGGAGAGTTTGACTTTGAAACCTGAGTTTTGTTTAAGAGGCGAGGCAATGGGGGAAGTCCACGTCGGGATCGAGCCGCAGCGAGGGTTTCC
>JBAYVY010000405.1:0-2641 GCA_041674345.1 Phycisphaeraceae bacterium
AAAAGTGGCCATCAAGATTTTCGGTTCGCGCAACGAGCGACTGGTCAAGCGTTACGCCAAGCGCGTCACGGAGATCAACGCGATGGAACCGAAGATTCGTCAATTGACCGATGAGGAACTTCGCAAGCGCACCGCCGAGTTGCGACAGGCGGTGAAGGGCGGCGCGGGCGATCAGCAGGTGTTGCCGGAGGTGTTCGCGATCATGCGCGAGGCGATGGACCGGAACATCGGCATCCGCAACATCTTCAACCCCGCGCACCAATTCGACCCCCGGAAGCTTCCCCCGGAAGTTCAGAATCAGTATCAACAGGTTCAAGAGCGGATCGCGGCGATGGCGGAGCAGACGGTGTTGGGCAGCGACGTGCCCGTGCCGTCGTGGTATTGCGTCGATATTCCCAATGCGATTTACGAGGCGGTGCGCGAGTTGTACCCCGATAGCCGGCCTCCGTTCCGGGCGCGGTCGTTCGATGTGCAGTTGATCGGCGGCATGGTGTTGTACGAGGGCCGGATCGCCGAAATGAAGACCGGCGAAGGTAAAACCATCGTCGCGCCGCTGGCGTGTTTCATGGCGACGGTGGCGGGGTATCAGTGCCACGTCGTGACGGTGAACGATTACCTGGTGCAGCGCGACCGCGACTGGGTGTTCCCCGCTTTTCACGCGCTGGGCCTGCACGTCGGCGCGATCCACCCGTACCATATGCAGCCCCCGGAAGGCAAGCAGCTCGCGTATCAGTGCGATGTGGTCTATGGAACCAACAGCGAGTTCGGGTTTGATTTCCTGCGCGACAACATGAAGCTGAGCACGGAGGAACAGGTGCAGAAACATCGTGATTTCTGCATCGTCGATGAAATCGACTCGATATTGATCGACGAGGCGCGGACCCCGCTGATTATCAGCGGCCCGGCGCACGACGACGCGCCGCAATACATCCAGGCCAACGCGGTGGCCGAGCAACTGGCGGCAAGACAGAAAGCGGCGAACAACGAGACCGCCAAACGATTGCGAACGGAGGGTTTCGTCGCCGAGCAGGCGAAGCGGCATCGCGTCGCCGAGGGCGAGATCGAACGCATCATCGCCAAGTTCCGCGATCTGGGGGCCGATTAC
Source organism: Phycisphaeraceae bacterium (assembly GCA_041674345.1). Lineage (GTDB taxonomy): Bacteria > Planctomycetota > Phycisphaerae > Phycisphaerales > Zrk34 > JBAYVY01. Next base: position 1,106 of record JBAYVY010000405.1, read on the forward strand.
CTCGACGAAAAGGAAGCCGAGAAAATCGAACACGTGCAGTATTACGTGGTGAAGAAGGAGCAGAAACAGGCGTCGATGACGCACATCGGCGTGGAAGAGGCGCAGAAAATCGTCGGCACGCGGTTTTACGTCGTCGGCAATGACATGGCGTGGGACCACCTGATTAACCAGGCGGTGCGGGCGCATGCGGTGTATGAGAAGGACCGCGAGTACGTCGTCCAGAACGGCGAGGTCATCATCGTCGATGAGTTCACCGGGCGACTGATGATCGGCAGGCAATGGTCGGACGGCCTGCACCAGGCGGTCGAAGCCAAGGAAGCGAAAAACGGCGTCAAAATCAAGCAGGAAACGCAGACCCTGGCGACGATCACGATTCAGAACTTCTTCAAACTTTACAAGCGACTGGCGGGCATGACCGGCACGGCGATGACCGAGGCCACCGAGTTCATGGAGATTTACGATCTGGACGCGGTGGCGATACCGACCAACCGCCCGGTGGTGCGCGCGGATCACAACGACCTGATCTTTTTGACCGAGAAGGCGAAGTGGAACGCGATCGTCGATGACATCAAGGAGAACGCGGAGCAGGGCCGGCCCGTGCTGGTCGGCACCACCAGCGTCGATAAGAGCGAAGTGCTGAGCGGTCTGCTGACCCGGCGTCACGGACTGGACCACGAAGTGTTGAACGCCAAGCAGCACGAACGCGAGGCGCACATCGTGGCGAAAGCGGGGCAGCAGCATGTCGATAATCGCGGGCGGAACATCGGCAACGTGACCATCGCGACGAACATGGCCGGTCGCGGCACGGACATTCGACTGACCCCGGAGGTTTTGGCGCTGGGCGGATTGCACATCGTGGGGACGGAGCGTCACGAATCGCGGCGCATTGATAATCAGTTGCGCGGTCGCGCGGGGCGGCAGGGCGATCCGGGTGACAGCCGGTTTTTCATCTCGATGGAAGACGATCTGATGAAAATGTTCGCGGGGAAGACGACGATGAAGGCGTTGTCGATGCTGGGCATGAAGGAGGACGATGCGATCGAGCATCGTTGGATCACGCGGTCGGTGGAGAAGGCGCAGCGGAAGGTGGAGGAGCGGAACTTTCAGATACGCAAGAACCTGCTGGAATACGACGAGGTGATGGAGTATCAGCGGAATTATTTTTACGGCACGCGGCAGAAGGTGCTGGAGGGGCATGAGGTTGAGGAATTGATTTTCGGTCACATCGCGGAGACGGTGGAGGACGCGGTGGGGTTGTATTTGTCGCCGACGTTCGTGCCGGAGCAGTTGGCGTCGGCGGCGCGGACGATGATCGGCGCGAACGTGGAGCCGGGCCGGTTGAAGCTGGATGATGTCGAATCGCTGACCCGGCGGATTCGTGAGGACGCCAAGAGCGAGATTCGCAGCGAGATTGAGAACTCGCTGGCGGAATATGCGAGCGATGACGTGCCGGTGGAGGAATGGGACGCGAAGGGATTGAGTTCGTGGGCGATGAGCCGGTTTCATGTGGATTTGAAACAGGCGAAGATCAAGGAG
>JBAYVY010000406.1:0-2623 GCA_041674345.1 Phycisphaeraceae bacterium
AAAAACGGCGTTTTTGACCCAAAAACGAGGGTTGCAAGAGCCAAAATCGACCTTTTTCGTTAGCTTTCATTGGCTGACCCTCATTATTGGCTCAAAAACGGCGATTCTCCGTGAACGGTTACTTCATTCCCGTTTCCATCGTACTTGAATGAATAATGTCAAGTTTGCGCCAATCGGGCACTTCCCACGGCTCCACAATTCGCTGCTGAATCAGTGGCAAGTAGTCACTGTTCAATTCATATCCGATTCCCTGCCGCCCCATCGTATGGCACACTTTGAGGGTGGTGCCTGATCCCAGAAACGGATCAAGAACAATGTCGCCTGGGTCTGTGTAACATTCCAAGAAGAACGCCACCAATTCCTCCGGGTATGCCGCGACGTGATAGCCGAGCTTCTTCACGTTCGGGGGACGATATGCGGGAATGCGAATGATGTTGCCGAGGCATCGCCCGTTGGCGTTTTTCTTGTGCGCCCTCGGATCGGCTGTGATGTATTTTTGCGGAACACGCGGTTTGTGGAACTTGAAATCCGTGTTGCCGTCTTTGGTGAACACCAAACACGATTCGTACTTGTTATCCAGCAACTTTTCCATGTAATGATTAGGTTGCGGAAGCGCGTTAGGAATGTACCAAATGACATGATCCCATACGCGCCAGCCACGAATACGCGCGGCAATATCAAAAGCAATCGGATAAAACCGCTTTTGGAATCGACGAGAATTGACATTAACAACAAGCACCGCATTGGATTTGGCACACCGACAGCACTCGTCAAACACCTTGGCGAGATCGTTGAGATATTCGTCGTAGTCGCTTTGCCCGATTTGATCGACCGCCCCGTAATCTTTCAGATTCCAATACGGCGGGCTGGTGATGAAAAAATCCACGGAACCATCGGGTACCGCCCCCATCTTTCTCGAATCACCTGTGATAACACTTTGGGAAGACCCCTTTGTGCCGTTCACAGTGATGGTTGGCGACTCGTTTGCGATCATCTACAAACCTTTCCGTTCAATTCAGAATATACCCGATGCAATCCACGAGCAAACCAAATTATTATAGCAATTCCCCCGCTCCCTTCCCGACGAATTCGCTTTCCGCCGTCGCCGCCGATCCATCACGCCCGCTTCACCCGCTCTTCAACTCCGCTTTGAACGTGTAAAACATCCCCTCGTCGTAATGCTCCGTCAGCGTTCGCAGCATCACCGACAATCGCATCACCGGCTGGACCTCCGCCGCCGGCTTGCCGTTCCAGATCACCTTCACCGGCTTCTCCATGTCCGCAAGCTGCTCGCTCAGATACACCGTCAACTCCGGCACGTCCGTGCTGGTCACCACCACCGTGTTGTCCTCTTTCCCGACGAAAACGCCCACATCGACGTTGCGAAAATTGGCGAACTGGTCCGCGCTTTTGAGCGGGCACGTCCCGGCGATATCCACCACCACCGCGAAACGGTCTCCTTCGATCACCCCCAAATGCCACGCGCCCCACGCCCCCGATCCGTCGCCGATCAGATAAACCCGGTCGCAGTTCACATCGTAACACCGGCTCAATTCGTCCAGCACCGCCGACACCGCCCGATACTCCTTGTCATCGTTCCAGATCGGCCTGCCCATGTCGTTCATGCAGCGGGGCAGCACGTTCATGCCGACGCACGTGAAAACCCCCGCTCGCCTCTGCACGAACACCCACTCCTGCTGGTTGAGTTTCCCGCCCGGCGTGCCGAACCCCGAATGAAGCAACACCAGCAACGGCGAACCGCCCGCGATGTGATTCTTCCGGCTGACATCGGACATGATGACCCGCATCTCACCGCCCGGCGTCTGAAAAGTCGCCACCATCGGCTTGCTGAACTTCGCCAGTTCCTTTTGAATCGAGGCCGGCAACCCGCTCGTCTCGTCCATGGGGATCGGCGACGGACGGGGACCGGCCTTGCGCGCCTCGCCGAGAATCAACCGCGTGAGGCGGCGAACATCCGCCTGCGAATCCATCACGTCCGATGGATTGCCCGACAGTTTTTCCAACACAGCCGCCTTCGCCGCCGCGTCGCCCCTGACATATCGCCCGATGAGATCGCGGACCTGCGCATCGGACATCGGGCTTGGCCGCCTGACCTTCGGGCGCCGGGGGCGGCGCCGGGGTCGATCCGTTCGCCTGTCCCCACGCGCCCGTCGCGCAGCACATCACCGCCGACACCAGCACCATCACCGCCCACGTCGCCGTCGCCCGGTCTTTTGAAAAGTTCATGGCCGCTCCCGAAATCAAGGGATGAATCACCGTTCCGCGTTTGCGCATTCTACAACCCTATCCCTGATGCACAAACCCTGAAAACCGTCTCTCCGAAACGGCGGCCTATCGCCCGGGGCAAACATATGGCGGGCAAAGAAACTGAACATCGACCCCATGTTTCGCCAATGCGTGATGATGTTCGGTCCAGCCGGAATCCACAGCATTCAATACAACCGGGTTCTTGCGACTGGCCAGCGCCGCCGCGACAAATTTCCGTAACCGTTCACGGGTTTAAAAACGGCGTTTTTGACCCAAAAACGAGGGTTGCAAGAGCCAAAATCGACCTTTTTCGTTAGCTTTCATTGGCTGACCCTCATTATTGGCTCAAAAACGG
>JBAYVY010000407.1:0-2622 GCA_041674345.1 Phycisphaeraceae bacterium
ACCATCTGCACCACCGAGCGCGGCAGCAGCGAGGTTTTCAGCAGTTCAAAGCTGATCTTTTTGCCTTGTTTCACGGCTCCGTGAACGCGCTTCCATAGATTGTGATAGAACGTGTTGCCGGAGATTTCGCCGGTGATGGCGAGGGTATCCAGCATCGGCACACCGGCGTTAATCAGTTCGCCCATCGTCTGCAACGACCGGCTGATGTAGAGCGCGCGGAACATTTTTTTGAAGATCGGAACCGACAGTTTGATTTTGTCGATCATCAGCGCGCCCTGCGCGGTGCGGGCGAAGAACGCCAACGCGCCCACGCCGATCAACATGCCGATCACCACCGCCCACCACCAATCCACCATGAAAGCCGACAGCCCCATGAGGAACTTGGTCGGCCAGGGCAGAATGCTCTCCTTGCCCTTGAACACCGCGGCGAATTTGGGCAGCACGAACGTGAGCAGGAAAATCGTCACGCACACCGCCAGCGTGAAAATCGTGCCGGGATAGATCATCGCGCCGCGCACCATCGAACGCGTTTCGATCTGTTGCGCCAGATACGCGGCGATGCGGTCGAGCATCTTGGCGAAAGAACCGCTCATTTCCGACGCCCGCACCATGTTGATGTAAAGCGCGTTGAACTGTTTGGGGTGTTTGGTCAGCGCTTCGCTGAACGGCTTGCCGGACTCCACGTCGGCCTTGATCTGTTCGAGCATGTTCCTGAACTTCGGATTCTCCGCCTGTTCGGCGACGCCCTCGATCGCGGCCCGGATGCTGATGCCCGCGCGGATCATCACCGCCAGTTGCGTGGTGAAGTTCAGAATGTCGCGCTGCGACGGACCGGACGTGTAGTTCAGCGCCTTCATCACGCCGGCCATCGACCTGCCCGCGCCCCCGGCCGGATCGACGGCGTTCACCGTCACCACCCGGCCCTGATTGCGCAACAGACGCGCGGCTTCCGAGGCGTTCGCCGCGGCGATCACCCCCCCGCTCATCTGTCCGTCGTTTTCAACCTGATATCGAAAGTGCGGCATGGTTTTCACTCCTTACGCGGCGAACTGCCGCGAAAGTTTTTCGGGATGCACGGCCTTGGCGATCGCGTCCTCACGACTAATCATGCCGTTGAAATACAACGCGCCGATCGCGTTATCCAGCAACTGCATGCCCAGCGCGCGATTCGTCTCGATCACGTTGGGGATTTCAAACGTGCGGTTTTCACGGATCAGATTGCGCACGGCGGGCGTGGCGACCAGCACTTCCAGCGCCGGCACCATGCCCGGTTCATCGACCCGCTTGAACAACTGCTGCGAAATCACCGCCTGGAGCGTGTTGGCCAGCATCGCGCGAATCTGGTTCTGCTGCGTCGCCGGGTACATATCGACGATGCGCTCGATGGTCGAACTGGCCGAGTTGGTGTGCAGCGTGCTGAGCACCAGGTGGCCGGTCTCGGCGGCGGTGATCGCGGCGGCGGTGGTTTCCAGATCGCGCATTTCGCCGACGAGAATGATGTCCGGGTCTTGTCGCAGGGCGTGCTTCAATCCGCTGGCGAAGCTCGGCACGTCGGCGCCGAGTTCGCGCTGTTCGATCACGCACTTGTCGGACACGAAGGCGTATTCGATCGGGTCTTCAATGGTCAGAATGTGCTTGGCGTAACGCTGATTCATCTCCTGGATCATCGCGGCCAGCGTGGTGGATTTGCCCGAACCGGTCGCGCCGGTCACCAGCACCAACCCGCGCGGCAGGTAAGTCAGCTTGCCCACGGCTTCGGGCAGATTCAACGACGCCAGCGGCGGAATGTTTTCCTTGATCGAGCGCATCGCGATGCCGGGACCGTGACGCTGCAAATGCGCGTTGACACGGAAACGCGCCAGCCCTTCGACGGCATATGAAAAGTCCGAGTCCTTGTTGCGCTCGAACCGCTGCCAGTGTTCGTCGCCGGCCATTTTGCGGATCATCGCCAGCGTCTGCGCGGCGGTCAGCACGTCGTAGCCGGCGACGGGTTCCATCTTGGTATGCACGCGGATCATGGGCGGGTGGCCGGTGACCAGATGCACGTCCGATGCGTCGGCTTCGAGGGCGATTCGCAGAAGGTCGTCGATGTTAAAATCCATAAAAACTCCGTGTTTCACGAGCCGGAATGCGTGACGCGCAACACTTCCTCAACGCTGGTCAGTCCGTCGCCCACCTTGTTGAAGCCGTCCTGTCGCAGGGTTTTCATGCCCTGGGCGATGCAAAGATTGCGGAACTCGATGACGTTGGGTTTGCCCGCGATCGCGTCGCGCAACACGTCGTCCAGCAGCAGCAGTTCGTACAAACCCACGCGGCCGTTGTAGCCGGTGTCGCGGCATTTGGTGCAGCCCTTGCCTCGCCAAACCAGATCGGTCGGCAGACCCGCCTCGGCCAGGTGCTTGGTCTCGGCGACGTCGGGTTGCATCTTGATCTTGCATTCGGGGCAGATGCGGCGAACCAGTCGTTGCGCCAGCACCCCGTTGACCGCCGCGCCGATGAGAAACGGTTCCACGCCGATGTTGACCAGCCGCGTGATCGATGACGGCGCATCGTTGGTGTGCAGCGTGCTGAGCACCAGGTGGCCGGTGAGCGCGGCCTGCACGGCGATGCGGCTGGTCTCGG
>JBAYVY010000408.1:0-2614 GCA_041674345.1 Phycisphaeraceae bacterium
CGAGTACGGGGGTCTGACCGGCGGCATCTTTGTAAACACCGACGCCGAGGTTGATCTTACCGGGGCGGGAATCGGCTTTGAAGGATTCGGTCAGGCCGAGGATGGCATCGGGGGGCGCGGGGGGAATCTGCTGAAACATCGGGGGGGCGTCCTTTCGCTGGGTACCGCGGTGGTGCGTGTGACCGCGGCGATAACCTTACAAGAGTACGCCAAAGATCGACGGATGGAAAGTGAGTCGCGGAAGTTTTCGGCGATACCGATTCCTGATATAAATGTCCGTCTTATCATCACCGCGATGGAGTTCGCCGGACATGAAACAGGTACGACTGGGCATTATCGGGCTGGGCAACATGGGTTCGTACCACGTGGCGTACATGCACGAGGTGCCGGGCGTGAAACTGGCGGCGATCGCCGACCGCGATCCGGGAAAGTTGGAAGCGGCGATGGCCAAGGCGACGACGAACGGTGCGAAGGATGTGCGGACATTCGCCGAGGGCAGCGATCTGGCGGCGAAGGCGGAGGTGGACGCGATCCTCATCGCCGTGCCGCACTACGATCATCCGGTGCTGACATTGCAGGGCTTGAAGCGCGGACTGCACGTGCTGACGGAGAAGCCGGTGGCGGTGGCGGCGGCGGCGGCGCAGAAGGTGAACGATGCGTACAAGGCGATGAAGAAGAAGCCGGTGTACGCGGCGATGTTCAACCAGCGCACCAACCCGACGTGGCGCAAGGTGAGGCAGATCGTCAGCGACGGCGAACTGGGCGAAGTGCGGCGGGTGGTCTGGCTCATCACCAACTGGTTCCGAAGCCAGGCGTATTACAACTCCGGCGGATGGCGCGCGACTTGGGCCGGGGAAGGCGGCGGCGTACTCATCAACCAGTGCCCGCATAACCTCGACCTGATTCAATGGTTCGTCGGCATGCCCAGCCGCGTCACGGCGATGGCGTACCTGGGCAAGTATCACAACATCGAAGTCGAAGACGATGTGACCGCGATGCTCGAATACCCCAACGGCGCGACCGGCGTGTTCATCACCAGCACCGGCGAAGCGCCCGGCACCAACCGCCTGGAAATCGTCGGAGATCGCGGCAAACTCGTCACCGACGGCAAGTCGCTGGAACTGTGGAAAACGCATGAATCGGTGCGGAAATTCACCGACACCACGCCGTCGCCCTTCAACGTCCCCACCTGCGATTACATGAAGATCGAAACCGGCGGAACCGAAACCGGACACAAGGGCGTCACCATCAATTTCATCAACGCCATCCTCCACGGCGAGCCGCTGATCGCCCAGGCCACCGATGGCATCCACGGCCTGGAACTCGGCAACGCCATGCTCTACTCCGGCCTGACCGGCAAGCCCGTCGCCATTCCCACACCACGCGCCAAGTTTGAACAGATGCTCAAAGACCTGGCGAAAAAGTCGAAGGTCACGAAGAAGGTGGCCGCGGCGAAGGGCGGCGACTTCGCCGCGTCATTCGGCAAATGAACGGATGCGGTGTGCGGTGTGCGGCTTGCGGCTTGCGGAAGACAATCGCTCCGCAAGCCGCAAGCCGCAGACCGCAAGCCGCATCCCGCACCGCATAAAAAAAGTCCGCATGATGGATCGGCGTGAGCCGTTCAACATCATACGGACCGGAGGAGGAATCAACCGAATATCGCATACTGCGGGAAACGCTCAGTTCGACGCTCGTTGCTCGGCGGCGATCACACTGCGGCGCTGGGCGGTAGGACCGGGGGACCGGCCTGCCCGACTCACGAGCTCCACTCTCACTCTCAGCACGCCCAGCCCAATCATTCGATTCGCCAGACGGCGTACCCACTCATTTCATCCATCATCATATCCCGCATCACGCCCCCCGACAAGGCGACCGCTCTGAAAATCCAACCGATTTCCCGCCGCTCACCCGTGACTTCCCGATCCGCCCGCTTCCCCAATTCCCCCACTTTCCCGAACCCATAATGTCAATCATTCGCCTTCCCGTTCGCCGCCCCCAGCATCTGCTTCGCTTCGCCCGCCAGTGTCACGCCCACCTGATCCTCCTCGTCCACCACCACCTGCGCGCCGGCCAGCATCAGTTCCCACCGAAACACGTGATACCGCGCCCGCGCCACCACCGTCACATTCGCGTTGATCTGCCGGCAAAGATGAATGATCTGCCGACACGCCCCGGCATCCGGCAACGCGATCACCACCACCTTCACATTCCCCAATCCCAAATGCTCCAGCACATCCTGCCGCGTCGCGTCGCCGATCTGCACCGCCAGCCCATAGCTCCTCGCATGATCGACATTCCGCGGGTTCGTATCCACCACCGTGATCCGCGACCGATACTCCCCGATCAACGCCTCCGCCACACGCTGACCCGCAGGCCCGAATCCCACGATCACGATCCGATCCGCCTGCGTATCATCGCCCGCTGAGCGAGCCGGGGCGTCCCCGCCCCCGGCCCCCCCGCCCGTCCGCGAACGCGACGCAACCCATCTCGCCGCCCGCGGCCCCAGCCGCACCAGATAAGGCGTCACCATCAGCGTCAATATCGTCACCGCGATCAACAACCGATATTCCTCTCCCGCGATCACGCCCCCCGCCATCGCCGCCCCCGCCAGCAC
>JBAYVY010000409.1:0-2610 GCA_041674345.1 Phycisphaeraceae bacterium
GCCAGACATCGGCGCGGATCATCTGCACACGTTCGATCACCGCGGCTTTGCGTTTGTCGAGTTCTTCCCGCGTGAGCCGGCCCTGTTCGCAGATCAACTGCCAGAGTTGATCGGCCTGTTGATCGAAGGCGACCTGTTCCTTGTCGATGAACACCTGCCGCTGCCCGCGGGACAGGTCGGGCCAGTCGGCGCGATGCGCCTTGTAGGCGGCGCGGACGGCTTTTTGATACGCCCACCGGCCGGTGATGACATCGTAATCGACGGCGATGTCTTCGCTGGGCACGTCCTCGGCCAGCACGCGGCCCTTGACATCGAGAATGCGGCCCCGCACGGTGGGAAGCAGGCGACGGGCGATCAATACCTGCTCGGCTTCACGCAGGTGTTTGCCGCCTTCGGTGATGGTCAGCCGCGCCAGTTGCACCGCGACGGCGGTGCCGGCGAACACCATGACCAGCATCAGCAGCAACAGCCGGCGGTGGAACATGCTGGGGATCAGACGGTGGAACATGGAGGTATGTTACCGAAACTCGAAACTCGAAGTCCGAATCAAACTCGAAATCCGAAACTCGAAATGCGATCCCGGCCAAGCCGAGTACGGCATGGCCGGGCTTGAAGGGCTGTTTCGGGTTTCGAGTTTGATTCGAGTTTCGAGCTTCCGCCTCACGCGGTGCGTTTGTCTTTAACGATGGAAGCGTAGGCGTTGTGGCTGTGGATCGACTCGAAGTTTTCGCTGTTGACGGTGTACCAGAGGATGCGGGGTTCGTTGTCGAGCATCACAGCCAGGTCGCGCACGATGTCTTCGACGAACTTGGGATGGTCGAACGCCTGTTCGGTGACGTGCTTTTCATCGGGGCGTTTGAGGACGGAATAAACCGGGGCGCTGGCGGCGTCTTCGCAGAACTTGACCAGTTCCTCGATCCACATCATTTTGCGGATGCGGACGCGGGCTTCGATTTCGCATCGCTGATTGTGGGCACCGTAGGCGCTGATGGCCTTGGAACAGGGACAGAGGGAAGTGGCGGGGACTTTGACGCCCAGCACGAAATCATCGCTGCCGTTGCTGGCGCACTCGAAGCTGACGCGGTAGGCCATGAGGCCTTTCATCCGCGTGACGGGCGCGGGTTTGTTGATGAAGTAATCGAAGCTGAGTTCGAGATGAGCGTCGGCGGCATGGAGGCGTTCGCGGATGTCACGACAGATGGCGATGACGTTGGTGGGGTCGATTTCCTGCGCGTGTTCGTTGAGGACTTCCAGGAAGCGGCTCATATGCGTACCCTTCTGATGATGCGGAAGGGAAACGTACATGTTGACGGTGGCGACGGTGTGCTGTTCCCCGCCGGTGGGTGTGCGGAGGCGAATGGGATAGACGACGTTTTTGACGCCGACCTTGTCGATGGGAACCTGGCGATGGTCGGCGCTGGATTGGACGTCGGTGAGCGGGGCGGCGGCCTGTGAGGCATGATGGGTCATCAGCGGATCGTCTCCTGAAAGCCGGGCGAGCGGCGAATGCCACATGGTAGGAAAGATCCGGGGCGGGATCAAAAGAGAAATCAACAACCCCCTTGACGAATGACCCAATAAGCTCCAAATTTCAATGACGCTTTCCGGCATCCTTGCGGCTTTCCGGCCCCAAGGAGCCGCATATGAATCAGGGGCGCACCCTCTTCGCTCAATGGGTCGAACTGCTGCCGCGGCTGACGTTCCTGACCAACCACCTGACGCTCGATGCGTTGACCGTCGCGCTGCTGTACCGCAAACGCCGGCGCATCGAACTGTTCTTCCAGTGGATCAAGCAGCACCTGCACATCAAGGCGTTCTTCGACACCACGCCCAACGCCGCGCGGACGCAGGTGTGGATCGCGGGGTTTTTCATTTGACGTGCGGGGGCGGTGTTCAGGGGCTGACGAGCGGCAAACCGTTGCGGGTTTGTTGGGCGGTGCGACCGAAGTATCGCCGGAAGACCCGTGAGAAATAGTACAGATCGTCGTAGCCGCATCGTGAGGCGGTTTCGCCGACGCGCCATCGTCCGCTTTGCAGCAGGGCCGCGGCCATGCTCATGCGTTTGCGGAGCATGTAATCGTGAGGCGTGAGGCCAAACCCGCGGCGAAACAACCGATGAAAATGCGTCGGACTCAAATGCACCGCCGAGGCGATTTGCTCCAGCGGGGGGTTATCGACAAACCTTGCGTCCATGAACGCGATCGCCGGTCGAAGCTGTTCGGCCAGTCCCGTCGGATCGGATCGGCGACGATCCTCCCGCAGTTGCGCGACCAGGCGTCCGACCTTGTCCATCAACATCGCCTGTGTCGCGGCGAGCAGCGCTTCTGACGGCCGCGCGATCAGATCGTCCATTTTCCGATACACCCCGCGCCAGTACACCCACTGACGGGCGGGCCAGCGGAAGATGCGTTCAGATTCGGCCAGCAGCACGTCCTGCTCCAGATCGTCCAGCCGCAGGTGGAGCCAGTCCAGTTCCATTCGCCTGTCGCACTGGTAGGTGATCCGCGTGTGTGACGGAATCAAATAAATCATCGAAGCATGCAAATCGCATGTTTCGAGGCCTCGTTCAATCACGGCCCGCCCGCTGATCGGAAAATACAAACGATGGAA
>JBAYVY010000410.1:0-2600 GCA_041674345.1 Phycisphaeraceae bacterium
CAGGCGATGCTTTACGCCACCGGGTTGACGCCCGATGACATGGGCAAGCCGCAGGTCGGCATCTGCTCCGTCTGGTACGAGGGCAACCCGTGCAATATGCACCTGGCATCGCTCGGCGATGTCGTCAAACGCGGCGTCGTCGCATCGGGTGCGCCAAAAAGGGGCGGACGCAACCGGCTGATCGACCTGTGCCCGCAAGTGGAGATCCACTTTCTGGAGGTGCTGGCGGAGCACACGACCGGCGACCCGATGCGCGAGCAAGTCAAATGGACCGACCTGACACGGCGGGAGATTTCGCAGCGGCTGGCGGCCCCCGGGGGCGCGGGACGTCCGCCGGCAAACGGGTCGTCAGGCAACTGCTCAGGAAACACGGGTACGTGAAGCGCCAGGCGCGCAAGAAGGTGGAGATGGGGCCGCGCCATCCCGACCGCAATGCCCAGTTCCAGAACATCGCCCGATGGAAGCGGGAGTGCCTGGACGCCGGGCAGCCGGTGCTGAGCATCGACGCGAAGAAGAAGGAATTGCTGGGCAATTTCCACCGCGCCGGCAAGCTGTACACGCGGCGGGCCATCGAAGTGTTCGATCACGATTTCCCGACGTCGGCCGGCGGCGTGGTGTTTCCGCACGTGACGCGCGCCTGCCAGGGGGTGGTGTTTCACACGGTGCGGATCGTCCAGCGGCTGATGGAGAAGACCACGACCCGCGGGGCTTCCGGGGGCGACGGAAGCATCGCCGCCGATCGATGTGATCGGACACGACCCGGTGGGCGCTTTGGCCGGTTTTGAACCGGCGCTCTGCGGCTGCGACCCGGGGGGCGCTATGCCGGGGGCGGGGGTGGCCGGTTTTGATTCATCCGCCGTCCCAAGCTCACGCACATATTTGCCCACTGTCTCGCGGTGTATCCCCAGTTCACGAGCGATAACGTCTCGACCGCCGCCTCATCCGTCCCGCACGCCGCCCGCGCCGACTCGTGCATGCGGCTGTCGGTTTCCGTGTTCTTTTCCCGGCTCTGCACTCGGCCACCCTCCATCTCAATCACCCGCAACGCCGGATCGCCGGCCTGACCACGCGGTCGATCACCGCGTTCACAGGCCCACATCTCCGCCTGTCGCTTGTTCACCAGCGTCCGCCCCAGCGCTTCGCTGACCCGATCGACGTCGCCGTCCCCGGCGACACCTCTACCACCCATAGTAGCCCCCACCCCCCCCCCAGGCGTCATGCACCCAATCGCCCCGGCCGGCTCCCGGCCGGCGACAACACGCCGGTGGAATCGGATATACTAATTCCCTTTCCCCACCACGATTGCAAAGGTTTGGTCATCATGGGCAAGTCATTGCGTGTCGGCATCATCGGGAGCGGCGTCATCGCTCCCACACACATCGAAAGTTATCAACTGCTCAAGGACGTCGAAGTGGTCTGCGCGTGCGATCTGATCGCGGACAAGGCGAAGCAGGTGGCCGAGAAATACAAGATCGCCCGGACCACGACGGATTACCGCCAGTTGCTGAATGACTCGACGATTGATCTGGTGTCGGTCTGCACGGATCACGCCAGTCACGAACAGATCGTGGTCGATGCGTTCAGGGCCGGCAAGCATGTGGTGTGCGAGAAGTCGCTGGCGGCCCGGAGCGATCAGTTGGACCGGATACTCGCGGCTCATGCGGCCCACCCGGACCTGCTGTTCAGCGGGATTTTCCAGCATCGGTTCGACGGCGTGAACCGCGCGGTCCGCCGGTTGATCGCCGAGGGAAAACTCGGAAAAATGCTGACCGCCAACATGCAGATTCGCTGCTTCCGGTCGGATCAGTATTACAGCGACGGCTGGCACGGCACGTGGGCCAAAGAGGGCGGCAGCGTGCTGATTAACCAGGCGATCCACTCGGTCGATTCACTGGCGTGGATCATGGGCGGCATCAGCGGCATCAGCGCGGCCCACGCGAACCTCAATCACCCCGACAGTATCGAAACCGAAGACACCATCACCGCGACGGTGCGATTCGCCAACGGCGCGCTGGGCACGATGGAAGCCACCTGCGCCAGTCACATCAACTGGGAAATCACGCAGGAGTTTCACGGCACGCTCGGCAGCATCGAAGTGCGCGACGGCGCACCCCGCAAGGTGGTTTTCACGGACCTGGTGTTGCAGGAACAAGTGAAGAACATTCTGGAGACGGCCAACGACCCGCGGGGCGTGGAAGCGGGGCGGTCGTATTACGGCACGGGCCACCCGGCGCAGATCGCGGATGTGGTGGACGCGCTGCGGAACGGCCGCGCCCCGTTCGTCACCGGCGAACAGGCGAGTCATGCCGTCCGCATCGTGCTGGGGGCCTACGAATCGCAGCGCACCGGCGGCTGGGTGGAAGTCCCGGCGGCGATGGAAGCGGTCGCGGTCGCGGCGAAGGGAGTGGATTTCTGAGGGATGATTTCTGATTTTGGTATCCCATGATTGCCCTGGGGGTCTTGCTTTTTAAGAGCACCTTATCTCGACTTTCGCCGATTTTCATATGCTCGCGCGGCTCGGCAAAGCTGATCCAGCAGCGTGAGGCGTAAACCTCTTGGGAGTTTTGTCACACCCCCGTGTTTCGACGACCGTTTCAAAA
>JBAYVY010000411.1:0-2598 GCA_041674345.1 Phycisphaeraceae bacterium
CACCGTCGCCAACATGAATTACAGCTTCGAGCGCGATCGCATCGAGCAATGGAACCTCGGCATCACCTTCGACCACAACCCCCGACTCACCAGCTTCGCGCAACTGCGTAACATCGAGGCCCTCGATTCACTCATCTTCCAGTACGGCTTCGATTATCTGCTTTCGCCCAAGTACCACCTGTCCTTCTCGCAAGCCATCGACCTCACACGCAGTCGAAGCCGCGAAGTTTCCGTCGTCGTCACTCGCCGCCTGCCCCGCATGTTGCTGATCGTGGCGTTCAGCTTGGACCCCATCGACGATTCCACCAGTGCCGGCATCGCGCTGGCCCCCGAAGGTTTCGCCGGCAAAGGCAACGTCGGCCGAAACCCCTTCCTCTTCCAGCAATGAACCCATGTGCGATTTGGTGATGGTTGATTGGGTGATGTGTCCCGCCGCTTGCGGCTTAGCATCCCAAACATCACCCAATCCAACTTCACCAAATCAACCATGAAAAACCTCTCCTCCATCACGCTCCCCAAAGGTTTCCGCGCCGCCGGCGGAACCGCCGGCCTCAAACCCTCCGGCAAGCCCGACCTCGCGCTCATCGTCGCCGACCATCCCTGCCCCTGGGCAGCCGTCTTCACCCAAAATAAAGTCTGCGGCGCACCCATCACCGTCGGACGCGAACACATCGCCGCGGGCAAGGGCATCGCCTTCGTCGTCAACTCCGGCTGCTCCAACGTCGCCACCGGCGCACGCGGCATCGCCAACGCCAAACGCATGTGCGACGCCCTCGCCCGCGCCATCGGTTGCGACCGCGACCAGGTTCTCCCCGCCAGCACCGGCGTCATCGGTCGTCATCTGCCCATCGACAAAATCACCGCCGGCATCAACGCCCTGGTCCCCCGACTCGCGCGAGGCCCCCACGCCGACGCCGACGCCGCCGTCGCCATTCTCACCACCGATCTGGTCGCCAAGGTCGCGCATCGCACCGTGAAAATCGGCGGCAAAACCGTCACCCTCGCCGGCATCGCCAAGGGGTCCGGCATGATCGCGCCCAACATGGCCACCATGCTCGTCTTCCTCACCACCGATGCCGACATCGCCCCCCCGCTCCTTCGCCGCGCCCTGATCGCCGCCGTCAACGCCGACGCTTCCTTCAACCGCATCTCCGTGGACACCGACACCTCCACCAGCGACACCGTCGCCATCCTGGCCAGCGGTTACGCCGGCAACACGCCCATCCGCCAAGCGAACGAACACTTCCGGGGATTTCAAAAAGCATTGACTGACCTTTGCACCGACCTGGCGTATCAGGTCATCAAGGACGGCGAAGGGGCCGAGCACGTCATCCGCGTCATCGTCACCGGCGCACATTCCGACGCCGACGCAGTGAAGGCCGCCCGAACCATCGCCGATTCCCCGCTGGTGAAAACCGCCGTTCACGGCGGCGACCCCAACTGGGGCCGCATCGCCGCCGCCGCCGGGCGTTCCGGGGGCGGCGCACGCATCGACCCCCAAAAGTTCACGATCAAAGTCGGCAAAATCACCGTCTATCGCAACGCACAACCCGCGAAGTTCGATGTCAAATCCGCCGCCGCAGAAATGAAACTTCCCGAAGTCGTCATCCGCGTCAACCTCAACCTCGGCAAGTCCTCCGCCACCTTCCTCGGCTGCGACCTGTCCCGCCAATACATCGCCATCAACGCCGATTACACGACGTGAGTATTGGGTGATCTGGTGATTGGATGATGTATGATTGGGTGATGTAAATATCACGCCAAGGCAGAGCGAGTCTTTTCCGGGGGCGAGCGCCGCCTTGGGTTCCTCAACTTCACCCAATCACCCAATGATCTACCTCGACAACAACGCCACCACCCAACCCGCTCCCGAAGTGGTGCAAGCCGTTCACGACGCCCTGACCCAATACTGGGCCAACCCCTCTTCCGTCCACCGCGCCGGCCAGCTCGCCCGTCGCCAACTCGAACTCGCACGCTCAGCCGTCGCCTCCTTCCTCGGCTGCAAAGAACGCGAAATCATCTTCACCAGCGGCGCCACCGAAGCCAATAACCTCGCACTCTCCCTGCACCATCCCCGCAGCCCCCGCACCGGCCTCATCATCACCACCTCCACCGAACACTCCGCCATCCGTGAACCCGCCGAGCAACTCGAACGCACCGGCCGCACCATCATCCGCCTGCCCGTCGGCCTCGACGGACTGGTCAACCCCGACGATCTTCGCCGCACACTCGACGATCACGCCGACAAACTTCCGGGGGCGGGGGTTGCCCTGGTCTCCATCCATTACGCCAACAACGAAACAGGCGTCATCCAACCCATCCCCGCCCTCGCCCAAATCACGCACGCTCACAACGTCCTCTTCCACACCGACGCCACACAAGCCGTCGGCAAAATCCCCCTCAATCTCGCTGAGCTTCCGGTGGACGCCCTCAGCTTTTCCGCCCACAAGTTCCACGGCCCCAAAGGTGCCGGTGCCCTCTTCCTCCGACACCCCCATCGCCTCCAACCCCAAATCTGCGGCGGCCCCCAGGAACGCCAGCGTAGAGGCGGCACCGAAAACCTTCCGGGTATCATCGGCCTCGCCGTCGCCGTCCAAC
>JBAYVY010000412.1:0-2556 GCA_041674345.1 Phycisphaeraceae bacterium
ATGTATTGGAGGAGGGATTGGGGGCGAAGGGAGAGAGTGACGGCTTCGTCAGCGTCGGTGGGGGATTGAGCGGCGGAGATGATTCGCTGTTTGGCCATGAGGTATGTTTTACCACAAAAGGGCGGAGGAATCGGCGGGAAGGGGATTGCTAAGCCGCAAGCGGCTATGGCGTGGGCAGGATACCGAGGCGTTGGTAGATGGGACGGAGTTGGCGGCGCATGACGGGGCGATAGGCGAGGAAGGCGAAGCAGCCGAGGATGCAGAGGGCGCCCATCGTGGCGAGGGCGGCATGTGGGCCGAGCCATGCGGGTTCGGCCAGAGAGCCGCCGATCATCGCGCCAACGGGCATCATTCCGGCGAAGGCCATGGTGTGGAAGGACATGACTCTGCCGCGATATTGTTCATCGGCGATGGTTTGGAGCATGGTGTTGCAGGAGGCGAGGAGCATGACCTGCCCGGCGCAGGCGATGAGTCGGAGGATCATGGCGAGGGAGGGGTTGGGGGAGAATGCGAAGGCGATCATGCCGAGGCCGAGAAGCAGGCCGCCGGCGGCGATGACGCGGCTGAGACCCAGAACATTGCGGCGACCGGCGAGATAGATCGCGCCGATGAGCGCGCCAAGCCCGGCGGCGGCCTGGAGATTGCCGTAGATCGCGGGGCCGCCGTGAAAGACATCTTTGGCATAGACGGGCATGAGGATGGTGAAGGTCATGGCGCTGACCGAGCCGAGCGAGACGGTGAGGATGATGGCGCGGGTGGGGCCGAAGCCGAATACGTAGCGGAAGCCGTCTTTGAGATCGGCCAGGAGCGGCGGGGGGTTGTCGCGGGGAACGTGCTTTTTCACGCGCATCATCAACAGGGAAATGATGACGGCGATGAAACTGAGCGCGTTGATGAGGAAGCAGAGACCGGCGTCGGGAAACCATTTGATGAGCAGCCCGGCGGCGGCGGGGCCGATCATGCGGGCGATGTTGACGATGGAGGATTGCAAGGCGACGGCGTTGCCGATGTCATCTTTGAGATCGACGGTTTGAAAGATGAACGCCTGTCGGGAGGGGATGTCGAACGCGCTGATGAGGCCGAGCGCCAAGCTGAGCGTGAACAGATGCCAGACCTGCACCAGGCCGGTGAAGGTGAGAATGGCGAGGGCGACGGCCTGACAAGCGGCGAAGATTTGCGTGGCGATGATGAGACGGTGGCGATTGACGCGATCGCTGAACGCGCCGGAGATCGGGCCGAGCAGGAGGACGGGAAACTGGCCGGCGAAGGCGATCAGCCCGAGCATCAGGGGGGAACCGGTCAGTTGATAGACGACCCATTGAAGGGCGGTTTGCTGCATGAACGTGCCGATCATGGACACGCCCTGTCCGAAAAAATAGAGACGGAAGTTTCGATAGCGCAGCGCCCGCAGGGACACGGCGAACTGATCGCGGACGAAACGGATGCTCGGCATGTTCATATGGCGGCGTCGATGTCGAGTTCGGCTTTGAGCAGATCGTCGTAGGTTTCGCGGCGTCGGATGACGCGGAAGGTTTTGCCGGTGACGAGCACTTCGGGCGGGAGGGGTTGCGCGTTGTAGTGACTGGCCATCACCATGCCGTAGGCCCCGGCGGTGAAAACGGCGAGCAGGTCGCTGCGCGCCAGGGGCGGCAGGGGTCGATCTTTGGCGAAGCTGTCGGCGGTTTCGCAGATGGGGCCGACGACATCGCTGGGTTCGAGGCCTTCGTTGGGCATGTCACGGAGGCGCTTGGCCGGCACATGATTGGGGGCGACGTTGGTGGGCCAGATGAAATGGAAGGCGTCGTACATGGCGGGTCGGATCAGGTCGTTCATGCCGGCATCGACAATGATGAATTTTTTGGCACCGCCGAGTTTGATGTATTGAACGCGCGTCAGAAGCACGGCGGCGTTGGCGGCGATGGTGCGGCCGGGTTCGAGGATCACCTGGCCGCCGCCGGAAGTAAAAGATTGGAGTAGTGGGACAATTTTGGCGGCGTAGTCCGCATAGGCCGGGGTCTGATCGGCGATGTAATTCGCGCCGTAGCCGCCGCCGATGTCCAGGGCGCGAATGTGGATGCCCCCGGCCTTGAGTTCGTCGATGAGATGGAGGGCCTTGGTGATCGCGGCGACGTAGGGTGCAACGGTGTAAACCGGCGAACCGATGTGCAGATGGATGGCATCGAGGTGAACGTGTTTGTCGTTACCGTAGTGCTGGAAGAACCGACGGGCGCGTTCGATATCGACGCCGAACTTGGATTCTTTTTTGCCGGTGGTGGTTTTGGCGTGTGTTTTGGCATCGACATCGGGGTTGACGCGCAGCGCGCCGCGGGTGGTGCGGCCCAGTTCACGGGCGATGCGGGCGATGTTTTCAAACTCGGCTTCGGATTCGATGTTGAAGTAGCCGATGCCGGCTTCGATGCCGAGCCGAATTTCGTGATCGGTTTTGCCGACGCCGGCATAGACGATTTGGGCGGGGTTGACGCCGGCGATTTTGGCGCGGTGCAGTTCGCCACCGCTGACGACATCCATGCCGCAGCCGCGATCGGCCAGCAGACG
>JBAYVY010000413.1:0-2549 GCA_041674345.1 Phycisphaeraceae bacterium
GTTCACCGCGTTGCAATCGACGTTCAGCATCATGAACATCGCGCTGGTCAACCGCCAGCCGCGCACGCTCACGCTCAAGGAACTGATTCACTACTTCATCGAACACCGCAAGGAAGTGATCCGCCGGCGGACCCGCCACCTGTTGCGCGAAGCGCAGCAAAAAGCGCATCTGCGCGAAGGGCTGATCTACGCCGTGTGCGACATCGACGAGGTGATCCGCCTGATCCGGTCATCATCGACGCGGGATGAGGCGATTGAAAAGTTGATGGCTCGCGGGTTCAAAATCGCCGAGTCGCATCCGTTCGCCCCGAAGATTCCGCAGCGGTTGAAAGACATGATCGCTTCGCAACCGGACGGCGAAATCGCGCTGTCGCGTGTGCAGGCCGAGGCGATCGGGCGCATGCAGTTGATCCAGTTGGTCGGGCTGGAAATCGACAAGCTGGTGTCGGAATACACCGCGTTGCTGGAGGAAATCGAGGGGTATGAACTGATTCTGTCCGACGAGGGGCTGGTGCTGGACATCATCCGCGAAGACACGCTGGAGTTGAAGAACAAGTACGCCAACCCTCGCCGCACACTCATCGAAGGCGATGCGTCGGACCTGGATGTCGCCGATCTGACGCCGGTCGAGGATGTCGTCGTGACGATCAGCCACGCCGGTTACTGCAAGCGGCTGCCCGTCGATGCGTACCGCACGCAGGGGCGCGGCGGGCGCGGCGTCATCGGGGCCGACATGAAGGACGACGACTTCACCGAACACCTGTTCGTCGCCTCGACGCATGACGACCTGCTCTGCTTCACCAACACCGGGCGCGTGTTCAAGGTGAAGGTGTTCGAGATACCGCAGGCGGCCCGCACGTCGCGCGGCCGCGCGATCGTCAATATCATCGAACTCCGCGAAGGCGAAAGCGTCTGCGCCTTCCTGCCGATCAAAGACTTTGAAAAACACGGCGATTACCTCGTCTTCGCTTCGGCTCAAGGTCTCATCAAGCGCACGTCGTTGAAGCTGTATCAGAACGTCAATCGCTCCGGCCTGATCGCGCTGGGCCTGCGCGACGACGACCGCCTGATCGGCGTGCGACTGACCACCGGCGAAGATCACATCATGCTTTGCACGAAGGACGGCATCGCCATCCGCTTCGAGGAAACCGACGCCCGCGCCATGGGCCGCAGCGCCACAGGCGTCAAAGGCATCGACCTTTCCGGGGGCGATCAGGTCGTCGCGATGGTCAAAGCCGATGACAGCCGGGAATTGCTCACGGTCTGCTCCAACGGTTACGGCAAACGCACGGCGATGGGCGAGTATCTGGTTCAGCCGGAGGAAGGCGAACCGCGCCCGCAACGGCGCGGCGGCAAGGGGCGCATCGACATCAACACGTCCGACCGCAACGGCCCGGTCGTCGCCACGCTGAGCGTCACCGAGTCCGATCAGGTCATGCTCATCAGCCAGCAGGGCATGATCGTGCGATCCCGCGTGTCGGAAATCCGTCAGACCGGACGCGGCACGCAAGGCGTCCGTGTGATTAACCTCAAAGAAGGCGACACCCTCATCGCCGCCGCGCTGATCGCCGACACCGATGACGAAGAACAAGTAGCGAGTAGCGAATAGGGAGTAGGGGGTAGTGTGTTTAGCGGGTGACGCGCAGCGTCCCTTGCCCCGAACCGCAAACCGCAGGACGCAAGCCGCAGGACTCTCTCCATGACCGTCGAACAATGGTCCGAACAAATCGCGTTGGTGCGTCTGTCACCCGAACCGGCTTTTTCCGAAGTGATGCAGGCCCTGCGCGAACACCTGGCCGACGGCGGACGCCCGCAGGATGTCGTGCTGGATATGTCGAAGGTCCAGACGCTCAATTCCTCGAACCTGACGCAACTGCTGCGCATCCGCAAACGCCAGATCGAATCCGAGAGCAAACTCCGTCTCACCGGCCTGTGCGACGAAGTCTGGTCCGTCTTCAACGTCACCGGCCTGGACAAAATCTTCGAGTTTTCCGAGGACATCCCCAGCGCGTTGGCGACGGTGCGGATGCGGTAAATCACTCGCGGCGTCATCTGCTCTTATCGATCAGTTTTCAACTTGTTTTGCCGCGTAGTTTGGCATTGGTTATGAATTTGTTTTCACTGAAAACAAATTCATGGGTCGGCCGGAAAACATGTCGGATTTCGTGGTTTGCGGCGTGGGCTGTGTTATCGTTTGAGGTGGGCGTTGTAGGCGTGGCTGAGCAGGATGTAGGTGATCGTCGCCGCGACGCCGGTGGCGAGCCAGACCCAGAGCGAGGCGTCGTTGGGCGGTCGGGTTGCATCGCCGTCCGCGACGACGAATGCGAATCGCCCGCCGGTCAGCAGAATACAGAGTGTAATCAGTTGAATGGCCCCGGGCCCGAGCAGCGGGCGAATGCGTTCCGATGGATCGGTTCGCACACGCGGATCGAGCCACCTGTGCAGAAACGCGCGTGCCATCTCCACCATCGCCAGCGACCCCAGATAAATCAGCGCGTGGTCGGGCATGTCGTTCGATGGAATGGGGATCAACTCAAGCAGCGGAAGAA
>JBAYVY010000414.1:0-2544 GCA_041674345.1 Phycisphaeraceae bacterium
GATGTCGATCGGGGCGTCGGAATGCGCGCCGCCGTTCATGATGTTCATCATCGGCACCGGCATGACCTTGGCATTCGTCCCGCCGATGTAGCGGAACAACGGCAGTCCGCAATACTCCGCGGCCGCCTTGGCGTTCGCCAGCGACACGGCCAGAATGGCGTTGGCGCCCAGCTTGCCCTTCGTCGCGGTCCCGTCCATCCGGATCATGGCGGTATCCAACCCCACCTGGTCGCGGCTGTCCCATCCGATCAGTTTGGGAGCGATGACCTCGTTCACATTGCGCACGGCCTTGCGCACGCCTTTGCCCAGATAACGCTTCTTGTCGCCATCCCGCAATTCAACCGCTTCGTTCTCGCCAGTCGATGCGCCGGACGGCACCGCCGCCTGCCCCATAATGTCGCTTTCGAGCGTCACATCAACTTCCACCGTCGGGTTGCCCCGCGAATCCAGAATCTCCCGCGCCACAATACTTTCAATCAACGCCATGACACCATTCTCCTAGTTCTTGTTGGTAAATTCAGCCGACCCACGGCCGATTCGTCTATTTGCACACATTACGTCACCCACCCACCGCGTTTCAAGGAAAACAGTAATGGGTTAGCGCGGATTCACGTTTTCGGTAACCATGAGGATTTGCAGACGGTTACGAGCGAGAAGGCTTTTCGGCAGTTATTTGCGGCCATGGCATCATAGAAATCGCGCAGCGAGACATGGCGCGGGTTGCGCTGGATCCAATGGATGCCGATGCTGATGGTGGCCCGGCGGATCATGGCCAGATTCAGGACGGCGGTTGGGTTTCGCACACGGCTACGGTCTTCTCCGGCGGTGACATCGAGCCGGAGATGGAGTCCATTCTCGATCCCCCAATGGAGCCGGTCGGCCGCCATCATCTGAGTGGCTGTCATCCGGTTCGGCGGGCGGGAGGAGATCAACCAATCCGTTTCGACTTCAAGTTCCTTGCTGGTTTTCCGATCAATGAACCGCGTCAAGCGGCCAGCCTGTTCCACGAAAGGAAAGCAGGTTTGTTCGGCCGTGACGTCGAACCGCTGAAGGCAACGGGCCTCGACACGGCTGCGGTTCAACTCCACGGTCTGGATCGTGACGGTTTCAGGCCGAGGGGGAAAAGGCGTGCTGTAACCCGGAGTGAAGTTGCTGCACGCTTTCCGCGATGGTCGGCTGGTTGCCTTTGACCGTGAGAAGATAATCGGCCCCCCGCTCCTGCACGATGATGCGCGCCGTCTCCGTCTGGGTGTGCAGGGCGTCCAGGGAGACCAACGCGCCTTCTATCGGGGCTCGTCTCAATAACATCCGGGCGGCGGGGATTTCATTGGACGTTTGGGCGACACGCTCCGACCCCAGCCAGCGTCCGCTCTTTACGGCATAGGCGCTGACGATTTCAACGCCCTGGGAACTCAGCAACTCCTTGCCGTCAACGGCCACTTGGTCGTCATCGGGCCGACGAGGACCCAGCACATGGTCCTGCCAGTCCAATAACGCCTTCTCCAAGGCCTGACTGTTCAGATGCGTCAATAATCTGAAGAAGGTCGTCTCCTTGGGAATCAGATATTTCCGGGGATTGCCACGGCGGGGGAACCGCAGCGCGTCCCATTGAGCCCTCGTCATATTGGCCACGAACGCGGCCAAATCCCGTTGCCCGTGATGGACTCCACATAATGAGGCGCACACCGCCACCGTCACCAAACTCGACAATCGGTAGAGATCCTGGCGACTCCGCCACTCCGGCAATCCCTCGAAAAACCGCATCATCCCGCTCACTTCGTCTGGCGAAACCGGGCATTCCGGCACCTGCTCGGCCTCCAAGGTCTGCAAACTCTCCGGAAGGTTCCGTCCCCGTAGAATCGTCCGGGCACCTGCCCGCAGCTCTTTCACCCATAACTGCTTGGGTCTTGCATGTTCCACATAGTAATCCTTCCGACTGCGCCCATAGCCCTGGGTCTGTCCCAATAATGTCCAGCCGCTGGCCTTGTAACACGTCCCCCGGAAAAGCTGGCTGTCCACGAAACTCTCCGCCACCAACACCTCGTGGCCATACGCTCGCTTCCAGTCCTCCGCTAATCGGCCCAGGCACAACTTCATCACCCGACTCGCCACATTCGGCGAGCGTCCCGAATCCAAAATCAAAAACCGGCTGTTATTCACCACCAATCTCAACCGGCGTCGCTTTTGCTTCGGACTCCAGCCAATCCACGCCTCCCGATCCTTCAAGTTGAACGAACCGGCGCTCCACGCCAGCAACGCCACCCACTCCCCTTGATACTCCGTCACATAACGCAACTGCGCCCCCACCAGATCGGCGTTGTGCAAGTAATGCTCGGCGATGATCAACCCGTCAAACCGTTCCCGTTCGCTCTCGTCAATCAACCGCACGGTTACCCCGTCAAGCAGCGCTTGCTCGCAGGACGTCAATAAAGGCTTCTTTCCTGTTTTCATCCAAAACAGGATAAACCAATGCACCGGGCTGTCCAGCGTTTTCTTCTATCCAACTCTATATCAACCCATTACCTCATCCCGAAATCCGCCCTA
>JBAYVY010000415.1:0-2542 GCA_041674345.1 Phycisphaeraceae bacterium
CCCCCTGTATAGCGCCCCATCGGCCAACACGCAAGTTTTCGCCGGTTATCCACAGCTTTTCGAGCCGTTGCAAGCCAATCGTTCATCGCCCCGATGACGGATGGGGTTTTTCAGAGGCCCCTTGCGCGCATTTTCCAAGAATTTACTCGTTTCGCAACTTTTTGAACATTCGCCAATGGGTATTCGGCATTGATTCGCCATTCGGATTTCGTCATTCGCGCGATGAGCAAAAACGGGGACGCGGCTGCCCTGTGGAAAAGCTCGACAGTCGCAGGATCATGAGGTTGTGGGCGAGGGCCATCAGTCACATTTCGTTCTGACGGGTTCCCCTGCTGCCCGGCCGTTTCGCCGCCGCGCCGATCACACCCGGATCGCTGAATACAACTGCGCCAACCGTTCGGCCTCCGCCGGTGACAATTTCGCTTCGCGCCGCTGCATCATGCGACCGGCCACTTCGCAAAACTTGTCGAACTGATAACGGTCGGCGGCGCGATCCGTCAGAAACGCGAATCGCTCGACGCACTTCGGCGAATAATCGCTGACCGCCACCATCGCGCCGGTGCCGATGCACGAGCCGGTCATCAGCCGCGTGCCGATGGCGGTTTTCACATGGTCGCCGATGATCGAGCCGAGCGATTGCAGGCCGGTATCCAGCGCGGCGACATCGGCGCGGGTCCGCATGGCGACCGATCCGTAGGTGTTTTTCAGATTGCTGGTCGTCGTCCCCGCTCCGAGGTTGACCCACCGGCCGACGAGTGAATTGCCGAGGTAGCCGAAGTGCGATTTGTTGGATTGGCCGTGAATCACCGACGCGCTGACTTCCCCGCCGATTTTGCATTGCGGGCCGATCACGGTGAACGGACGGATGTGCGCGTGCGCGACCAGCGTGGTGCAAGGCCCGACATAACAAGGCCCCTGCAACGAAACGAAAGGTTCGATCACCACCTGTTCGGCGATCACGATGTCGCCGGCGGCAGCATCCAGCACCACCATCGGACTGACGCGGGCGGTGGGCGACAGGCGGACGGCATGATCGCCCGTGACGCAGACATGGGGCGAGCCGCGAAACACCGGCTGCCCGCACGCCGCCAGATCACCGGGCAGATTGCGACGGACATGATCGAACACCTGCCAGGGCTGCGTTATTAAATCGGCCGACACGCGGCGTGATGCGACGCCGGTCGGTAAAACGCGATGTTCGAGAAACGCCTCGGTGCCGGCGCGATCGAGGCAGGCCGCGATCAGACCGCCCCGCGCATCGACGAAACACTCGGCGTGACTTGCGCCAGCAAGTCCGGCGGGAACCGCGCCGCATCGCCCGTTCACCAGCAAATACGAATCCGAGGCGGCCCCCGGCAGTCGATTGACCGGCACCGACCACCGCTCGCCGACCAGCGAGGCCATGTTCGACGGCACCCACAACGCGGCGATGGGCCGTTGCAACTGTCGTGAAATGCGCACGGCGGTGAGCATCGCCCCGGTGCGCAATTCAAAACCCGCGAGCAGATCGGTCAGCGGCGAAAGATCGTAACCGTCGTCGAAAATAAGGAGGGCGGGGTCGGGCATGGAATTAATATCGGTTGAATCGGGCGGCGATTCAACTCAAAAAACGCGGATGCTAAGCCGCAAGCGGCTGAATACGGTAAACTTCCGGGCATGTTCAAGGCGATGATTTTTGATTTTGACGGCGTGATCGTCGATTCCGAACCGCTGCACTGGCGGGCGTTCATTCGCCTGCTGGCCCCCGAAGGCATCACGTTCGATTACCCGACTTATCTGCAAAAGTACGTGGGTTTCGACGACCGTGATCTGCTTCGCACCCTGTTCGCCGAGCGCGGTTTGCCGCTGGACGACGCCCGCCTGCGCCGGTTGTGTGCCGACAAGGCGACGGAGTTCCTGCATGTCGTCCGTGAAGGCGTCACGGCTTTTCCGGGGGTGGTGGCGCTGATCGAATCGGCGATGGCCGCGATGCCCGTGGCGATCTGCTCCGGCGCGACCCGAGGCGACATCGAGGCGATTCTGCCCCGCATCGGTGACGGCCAACTGCTGACGAAGTTCACCACGATTGTGACCGCCGACGACGTTCACAAATCCAAGCCCGATCCGACGTGCTACCTCGAAGCGGCGAAACGCATCGGTGTCTCGCCGCACGATTGCCTTGCGATCGAAGACACCGCCGCGGGTTTGAGCGCCGCGACCGCCGCCGGGATGAAAACGCTGGCTGTGGCGCACACCCACGATGCGTCGGCGCTCAACGCCGATCACGTCGTGGAATCGCTGGCCCAGGTCACGCTTGAAAAATTGCGAAGGTGGTATGCGTGACGCACTGCGATTTCAAAGGCGACCCAAATCCAAAGGCGTTGCTCAACCATTATTATCGTCGCGCCGCCTGACGCATCGGCTCGTTCAGATACGATGGCAACTGCGTGATCGGCCAGCACCTGTTGTGGGCCGATGATGATGCGGCCCATCCGACGGCGTGCGTGATTTGCAGCGACCTGTACCTGCCGCAGTCGTGGGCGGAGGATCGTGAGCGTTGCCG